>JAKSAX010000331.1 GCA_022361395.1 Desulfobacterales bacterium
ATCGAGATGATTTTTGCCCTGAGCCCCTCAATACGGGCTGCCAGTTCTTTCTTATACCTGGCAGTTTGCCATAGGGAATCAAGATCAATGGATGCAATGGCATCTTTTTCCGTATCCAGTACAGATCCCAATTGCCGGTAGCAGGATAATTTTTCCTGAAGCAGTTCTTCAATTTTATAAGCAGTTTCTTCCATGTCACAACCTCCCTGACACCCTTTTTATTTCAATAATATTAACAAGTTAATCCAGAAACAGTTTTTTCTTGTTAGGAAAGTTTTTCCCTGTATTATTTGTTAATAAGGATAAAGAGCAACTATTATGCCAACAGACAGGTCAGGAAAGGCGAATGCCCGTAGAAAGATAAGAGAGGTGGTTAAATTTCCTCTTTGAGCTGATTGTATAAAAATTCTTTGAGGCCGATAGACTCTTTGCCTTCGGATAAATTGTCCGTAAGATATTGGTCATGGAGGGATTCATAGATATCAGACGCGTTGCTGTCCGGAAACAGGCTGTCTCCGGGAAGGGTATCTCTCATGCTTTTCATGATAGAGTTGAGCCAGATGGCCTCAAACCCCTGGCAGGCCTTTTCAAGGTCTTTTTCTTTTTGAAGCGTTTCTGCTTTTTCACCGGAAGTACCGCTAATGGGGATACTATGATGCAGGCTGTTTATCTGCATGGTTACCACCTGTCCTGTTATAAGATTTCAAGCTTGGCCTGCAGGGCCCCTGCCGCCTTTATACTTTCCAGAATGCTGATCAAATCCCTGGGTTTTACCCCCAGAGAATTAAGGCCGTTTACAAGCTCACCAATGGTTGATGTACCAGGCAATTCCATTACGGAAGCCTGCCCCGGCGGAGCGTTTCCCTGGGGTTCATTGATCACGACGCTTAAATCCCCGTGGGCAACGGCCACACCGGAAATGGTCACGTCATTTCCAATAACAACGGTGCCGGTTCTCTCATTAATCACCACCTTGGCAATGGAGTCCGGGATAACAGCCAGGCTCTCTATGTCCGCTATGAATTCAGCCACATTTTTCTTTTGCATATTCACAGGAACGTTGAGTCCGATAGCACTGGCATCAATGGTTTGTGCAATACCATCACCCAGGGCCGCATTGATGGTGTCCGCCACTCTTCTTGCCGTAGTGAAATCCGGACGGAACAAGGACAATACAAGTTTTTTCTTGCCGTCAAGATTGTAGGGGATCTCCCTTTCCACTGTTGCCCCGTTTATTATCCGGGCGGTGAGCAAATGACTGTCCCGGTCACCGGCACCGGCAGGGATGGCAAGACTCACCTGCCCCTGGGCAATTGCGTAAATATTCCCGTCAATACCTTTAAGGGGCATCATGAGCAGGGTACCGCCTTTAAGACTTTTGGCATCTCCCAGAGACGAAATTGTAATATCGATACGGTCACCGATTCTGGCAAAAGGGGGGATACTTGCCGTGGCCATGACAGCTGCAACATTTTTCACGGAAACCTGACTTTTATCAAAATGAATGTTCATCCTTTTGAGCATGTTGGTCAGGGACTGACGGGTAAACAGTATATTTCCGTCCCCGGTCCCATTAAGACCAACCACCAGGCCGTATCCGGTCAGCTGGTTTGAACGGACTCCTTTAATGGCAGCCATGTCTTTAATTCTTGCGCCATCAGCCGGCCCTGCAACAAAGCAGATCAAAACCATCAAACAGGCTGCCAGAATTTTTCTGAAAAGATATTTCATCAGGGTCACTCCTTTTACCAGGGCCAGAGATTGTCAACAAGCCTGGTTCCCCAACCGGGTTTCTGCTTATCAGCCAGGGCGCCTTTGCCGTAGTATTCGATCCGGGAATCTGCAAGAGAGGTGGATTGGACCCGGTTGTCGGAATCAATATCATCAGGCCTTATAATTCCCGATACCATTATGTACTGTACTTCCTGATCCACTTTCATGGCCCGCCGTCCGAAAATACTCAGATTTCCGTTTGGCAATACTTCAGTAATTCGTGCCGAGATAGAAGCCGTGACCTGCCCCAAGCGGTCACTTTCAGCCTCCCCTTCAAAAGTATTTTCAAAATTGGTACTGATAAGATTTCCACCTGTCGTACCTCCCATCTGAGTTGTCATCCCAAAGAGGTTTAAAGTGGGAACACCCACCGTCATGGATGACTTTCTTCCGGTTTCCGAATTCACATCCATTTTAGACGAAGAATTTTCAACAATATCCACAATTACCGTATCACCGACATACGCCGCTTTGGTATCATCGAACAGGAATCTGTTTTCCGCTGTCCATAAAGACCCCTCGGCCGGGCGGGCAGTCGTATAATCCGGCAAAATTGCCGGTTGTTCCGAAAGTCCCTCCGGCACGACAGCACCTGTTTTCATTTGGCTGCTTGTACAACCGCCGATAAGGGCAACCGCACAGCAGAAACCGATAATTACCAGCCTTTTTTTAATCGTCCCACTCATATATTGCCTCCTAAAACAGCACCTCAACTGTGGCATCCTTTTTCACAAGGCCGCGCACCAGTTTTCCGGATTTAAGATTTTCAACCATTACCGGCCGGTTCGCATATCCATCTTCACGGCAAACCCCTAAAGTGACTATCGACAACCTGTTTTTCCGGGCCACCAGTTTAACGACATCACCTTTGTTCATCATTGGTGCAAGCCTGAAATTTTTTTTTTTCAGGAGTTCGCCTTTGTGCATATTGACGGTTAAGGCCATATGCTTGACATCACCAAGGGTTTCCAGATATCCCTCATCTATTGAAAATATATCCGCTGTTTTGACTTTAACATCTTCTGGCGTCAGGACATCTCCTTTTTCAAGGTTCCTGCCGGCGCATATTACAGGTCTATATACGGCAACACGGCCTCTAACGCTGACACGGTCTTTTTTGACCCCGTCAACAAAGACCTTAAGGTAAAGGGAAAACCTGCCTTTTTTGCCAAGGCCGCCGGCCTTGTCGATAACCAGGGAAAGATTACCATCCGGATAGGGTTCACGCCCCCGGACCTGGAATTCCTTCACCTTGAACTCCTGATTCCCCAGCAGACCGGAAAAATAGCCTTCAATCTCTTCTTTCAGTCGCTCTTCCCCAAGCGCCTGGCTTCCTCTTTTGATAAATACACGTTTTGGGATATCAATCAGCATCTCATCATCAACCAGGTCATGGCCCATAATCAGGTTGCGGATTCGTTTCCCCTGAATTTGCTTCATCCGCCCCGGTTTCGGGGAGGGGCCAACCTGAAGAACAGCCAACCCCTCCTTTAAAAAAGCCGGTGCATCAATATCGGCGATTTCTCCAAGAAGGATTTCAGCACCTCTAACCACAACATTGTCCTTTACCTGAATACGGATATCCCCTTGACACCACCCAGGGGTAACGCATGCAAATACCAGTGCGCTGACAATTATCCAGATGCAGGCGGCAGGCTTTATTTTAGACATTATGTCCATTTGAATCCTATTGATTAATTTTTCAGGTTCACTGCTGTGGACAGCATGTCATCTGAAGTGGTAATGGATTTGGAGTTTGCCTCATAGGTCCGCTGGCCGGCAATAAGGTTGACCATCTCTTCAACCACATCCACGTTTGAATTTTCAATATAGTTATTTACCGTTGTACCGGCACCGTTTTCTCCGGGTGTGCCTTCATTTGCATCGCCGGATCCTTCTGTCTGCCGAAACAGGTTCCCGCCAACCGCCTGCAGGCCGGCCGGATTGATAAATGTGGTAACCAGAACATTTTCCGTTGCCAGGATCTCCTCATCATCACCGAAAATAGTCAAGGTGCCGTCCTCATCCAATGTGATGGTTACCGCCTCAATGGGAACCGCAATTTCCGGCTGCAGCCTGTCGCCGGCCTGGCTGGTGATATACCCCTCACTGTCCAGGGTAAAATTTCCCGCCCTGGTATACAGGTCTTCATCATTGTGCAGCACCCTGAAAAATCCGGCACCCTGAATGGCGAAATCCAGTTCATTATCGGTTTGAACATAATCCCCCTGGGTAAATATTTTTGTGATTCCCGCAGGATTGACCCCCATGCCGACCTGGATACCTGTTGGCACCTGGCCGCCGCCCGGGGTCGTCTGCCCTGCAATCCGCTGGGTCATGTACATTAAATCTTCAAATGATGCCTTTGATTTTTTAAACCCTGTGGTACTTGAGTTTGCAAGGTTATTGGCGGTTGTATCTATTTGCATCTGCTGGGCATGCATTCCCGTTGCTGCCGACCATAGCGACCGTAACATAATTAATCTCCTTTATGTAACCTGACCCACTTCATTTATGGCTTTGGAATCGACCTCATCAAAGGTCTTCATGGATTTTGTATACATTTCAAACATTTTCTGGTAGTCAATCATTCGAACCATCTCATCCACCACCTGTACATTGGACTGTTCTAAGGCACCGGCCCTGCCCCGGACCCGTTCAGGCTGCAGTTCATCAGCTGTATCTCCTGTATATGAGAACAAGTTCTTTCCGTCTTTCTGCAGTTTATCCCGGTCGGCAAAGGTCACGATGTCAAGCGTATCCACTACAACATTATTGACCTCTATTTGCCCGATCACATTGATTTCCACGGTTTCATTGACCTCGTTGGTCTCAATGGCAATGGCCCCGCCCTGTCCCAGAACCGGATTTCCGTTCTTGTCCACCAGCAAGCCTTCATTGTTCAGGGAAAAATTACCGTTCCGGGTATACCGGATGCCATCGGGGGTTTCCACCTTAAAAAACCCTTCCGTCTCCAGTGCAAAATCAAGCGGATTATTGGTATACCTGACATCCCCCTGGCTGAAGTCCCTGTTCACCCGTGCCTTGAATTCCTTATCAAAACTGACGATATCCTTTTTAAATCCAACCGTGGATGCATTTGCCAGGTTATTGGCCACGGCCTCCAGCTTCCTTTCCTGTCTTAAGCCGCCCTGGGTTGGCCGTGTCATTTCAAGAATCATAGGAAAAGGCACTCCTTTATTGTTTTATTTGTGTCTGCTTTATTTAATGCAAAACAGATGCCATAAATTCCCCCAAAAATATATGTGCCACACAAAGGCCCTTATCTGTTGTTATTCCAGGATAATCCGACCGTCTGACAAAAACCGGCGTTTTAATATTTATCCCTGCTGCCAAAAGACCGACATGAAATCATATGAATATTGACGGAACCAGAAATTTTTTCCCAGTGCAGTTCAGAGGCGGGGAACAATCAGAATTTTCTTGCATATTGCACAGAATCAGGATAAACACTATCTTCCCTTTATGAAGAGCAATAAAGACGGACCCACTCTATTTTTTAAGGATACGTATGACAAACTCAGATACATGCTTCCCCGATCAGAGCGCACCACAACTAAAAGACTATTACTGCCCCTTTTGCAATCACAAGTTATTCAGGGGAGACGTAAAAGAATTCAAGATGGTCTGCCAGGAGTGCAACCGTCTTGTGGACAGCAATAACCTGCCCTCGGAGACTGAGGAACAGGAAAAAGAGGCTTGATAACTTTTCAGGAACGGTTTGAATTGGCTGAATAGACAAAGGCCAGAAGTTCGGCAACAGCCACATATATCTCAGCAGGTATTTCCTGATCAAGCTCCAGGGATGCCAGTACCTCAACAAGATCAGGATCGTCTTTAATCGGAATGCCGTGCGCTTTTGCAAGTTCAATAATATTTTCGGCAACCCGCCCCTGCCCCTTGGCAGTAACCTTCGGGGCCTCGTCCTGTTCACGGTCATAACGAAGGGCAACAGCCTTTTTAATCTCTTTTTTACCGGCCATGGTCAGATCACCAGGTTAAACCCTGAATTTTCCAATGGTTCTATCACGGATTGAATCAGGGCGTCAGAGGATAATTCACGGGGAGCAGCCACCTGACATTCAATTTTACGGACCTCGTAATCAATGAGGGACAGCCGGTGTTTCAATTCCGGCACCAATGCATTCAGATAATCCCGGGTCTCCCGGTCTTCAAGCAGAAACCGTCCGGTAATCGCCTTTTTCAATATGGAAAAATCAGCCCTTATATTCCCCAGGGCGGTTAAGCTCATTAAAAAGGCAATCTTAATCACCCGGTTTTCATTCTCCTCACCTGCCGCCCCCTTTTTCCCGGTATCTATAAGTAATTGTCCAAAATCAAATTGTTCGCCCACAAGCACGGGAAAGGGCAGCAAAAAACGATTGGCATCTCCTGTCTGACTGCTCAATTGCTGAAAACTTTCCAGTGCATTGGAAAGTCCTCTCATTGCAGTGGATGCCCCGTCATCTGTCTCCAATACCGTGTAACTCAAAATTGCCGCCTTCAAATCCTGCTTGGCCATTTCATCCATCATCTGCTGAACTGCTGCCCCCTGGGAGCCCGTAAGAGCCGTATTGATTTTGTTCTCAAGGGCCAGTCCCATATTTTCCAGAAGATTTGGGAGAAATTGATCGTTCCGCGAGCCGGATTTCAATGCAATATTCTGAAGGATATTTTTTATATCAGGTGCCTGGGTTTTACCTAACTCCGACAGGCCCCCGTGAATATGACCAAAAGAACGAACCAGTGAGCCAGATATTCCTGAGTCAGTTGATGAAGTTGACGGCAGAACAGATGCGGGGGAGAGCCTGAAAGAGAGCCCCTCTTTGTCTTGGGTTACCTCCAGGGCAAGTTCCGCGCCGGGGGCCAGGGGAAGGTTTGTTTTTGCAGTTACCAGCTGTCCAGAAACCAGCAACCGGGCCTTATTCTGTGACAGTACACTCATCACTTTGGCCGTTACAAGCTGCCCTTTTTTTAAATTAGAAAGAGGGTAAGGTTTACCCGTCTCTTTCTGGAAGGTGAGTTCAGGGGATGAAATCTGAACATTGAGAATCATTGAGCCTGCTCCATTGCAACAAACTTTTCTTTCAAATCAATGACAAGCCGGACCTCGCCCTTGGGAATAGAAAGCCGTTCTGCAATGGTATTGATATCCATCTTCTGGTAGTACAGGTCTATGATTTGGTTCTGTTGATCCAGTATATCAGGTTCCTTCCTGGAAATTGTGGGCGGGGATAAATCCTGCTGGGAGTTTCTGATTTGATATTGCTGCTCCTCCAGTCTTTTCTGTAAAGCGCCTGCTCTGGACAGCAGAAGATTGATACTGATGATCTTTGAATCAAGAGCTTCGTTCAAATCCCTTGATATTTTTTTCTTTTCACGGATCAACTGGTCAAACTCCAGCGCAGCCTCATTGGAAGCCGCAATCATGGGCTCAAGCAGTTCTGTCACCTCTCTGGCCGATGCCACGGCAGCCCTGTCTGCTTCCTGATCCAGATTAATACGTTCGGCTGCATCAGATATATCTGCCTGATTTATACTGATCCGGTTAAACCGGCGGTTGACCCGCTTGACAAACAGAATAAGCAAAAAAACCAAAAATATATTCAGGATAAATAGAAACGCCGCAAAAAACTCAATTGAAAATACCTGTATCATGCTGTTGTATCCAGCAACCGTCCTGTTGCATCAGGATTTATTGCCAATTCTTCCTTCCGCTCCTGCTTTTTTCTGCGTTCCGCTTTCCGGGCCTCTTGACGTTCCCTTTTCTCTTTCTCCTGTTTCAGGCGTTCAGACTCTTCACTGCCCTGAATGGTTGAGTTCAAAACAGCCTGCTGAGCCTGCTGCTGGGTGGCAGCCTGGTCCGGCCCGGGCTTTTGCGAATGGGCCTGCTGGCTTGCTTCCTGGGCAACACCGGATTGCTGTAGGATCTGGTTATGTCCGGGAATTGTGGTCATAAACCTCCTTTATCAGCTTGTTCTAAAGGTCTTGAAACTGATCCCTTCAATGTAGTGGGGGGGCAGTACTTTTTTCAATGAGGTTTCAACCCCCCATATGAGATCAGATTCAGTCACCTCATTCCGTTTTTCCGACACCAGGTTGGTCTGAATGGATTCATATATCAGATCCCGGTAGAAGGAAAGGTTATTGCTGATTTCATGATATGCCCTTTGATCTGAATAATCAATAGAGATATCAGCATAAACATAGGTCATCTCTTTGGACAGGTCTGATGCCAGGATCACAAAATCCGTGAGAACGATTGTTCCGGATTGCTTTATTGCGGGTAATTGTTCCTCTTCTATGGTGACACTTGCCACTTCAATATCCCTGCCTTCGTCCAGGGCTGCCATGGGAACGGATTCCCTCTCAGGCAGAGGAGCGGGTTTTGAGGAGAAGAAAAGAAAATAGGCTGCCGGAACGGAAATGCCGAGGACCAGTATGGCTGAGACAGAGGCCAGAACCAGCTTTGACTTAAGGAGCCCCTTTACCTTATCTAATTTTGAAGGGCCTTCCGGGCGGTCACCCTCTTCGGGTTCATCAGCGCCCTCCAATACAACCTGGTCTGCTTCATCTTCATCCATCCCCACACTTTCCATGATGTCTTCGGCATCAAAATCATCATCCATACCCGAGTCTGACTCTTCGCCGAGAAGATCCCCCAGAACATCCTCGTCTTCCTGATCTGCAGCCATCAGCAGGGTATCTATATCGTCCTGGGAAATCAGGATGTCATCATCGTCATCCAGAAAGTCATCATCATCGGATTCCTGAAGCAGGGCATCGATATCTTCCTGGGTAACGTCGCCATCTACCTCTCCTTCGAGATCCAGGTTAAGATCAGTCTCTTCGTCGTCAAGTATATTGTCCAGGTCATCTGTCAAACCGTCTGTCAAAGACTCATCAAGGCCAAGATCAGTGTCTTCGTCAAGGTCGACCGTGTCAGGACCGTCATCATCATCCAATGCCACCGGATCCCCGGCAGAAGAATCCTCAGGCTCCGGATCGTCCAGGTTGAGGGAGGCCAGATCGTCATCCTCTCCGGCAGCTTCAGGATCCGGTGCATTTCTGATCAGTTCATCCATGGTTTCCTGGGTGATCAGACAGTCATTTACTTCCAGGGCATCGGATGTATCAATAACCTCATCCAGGGGATCGTCCATTCCCTGATCTTCTCCGGGCCGGTCATCCGCGGCAGGCACCCCGTCATCATCCGGCCCGTCATCAATCTCACCGGTTATCTCCTGAGTCCCCTGATCCTCCTCCGGCGGGGACAAATCCGAATCCTCAAGGGAATCTGCATCATATAAGTCAGGATCCGGTTCGCCGCCTTCCCCGTCGTCCTCTTCCATAATGCCCTGAATATCATCCATGGAGATCAGTTCATCGTCGTCATCATCAGGCTCAGAAGCGGACTCATCTTCGGCAGGATTCATGAGACGGTCTATGTCATCCTGGGAAATCAACTCCATATCATCTTCGTCGTCACTCTCTTCATCGGTGTCAACCCCGCCTCCCATGAGACTGTCGATATCATCCTGGGACAACTCACCGCCATCGTCTTCTTCAGGATCACCACCGCCCATCAGGCTGTCTATATCATCCTGGGAGAGTTCTCCACCGTCATCCTCCTCCGCGTCATTTCCACCCATGAGGCTGTCAATGTCATCCTGGGACAATTCACCGCCGGTATCGATATCACTGTTATCATCAGGTATGTCCTCCTGGGAATCATCCCCGTCAAGGGCACTGCCGGAGAGAAGATTATCAATATCATCCTGGGATAATTCACCTATGTCATCCAGCCCGCCGTCCCCGGCAGCGTCATCGGCATCACCGGCATCAATCTGTTCCTCCGCCTCCTCAATGGAAGATGCATCCAAAAGCTTGTCTATATCATCCTGGGAAATTAAACTCTCTTCTTCTAATGTCGGATCAGCCATGATGCCCCCTGTGAATTACTGTACATATCCGTCAAGCCGGGATCTTAATTTGATCAAAACCGCCGTATGAATCTGACAGATTCTTGACTCGGTCAATGATAAGACCTCCCCGATCTCCTTCAGGGTCAGTTCATCAAAATAATACAGAGATACAATAATCTGCTCTTTTTCACTTAAGGTTTTAATCGTTTCAGCCAGGACATGTTTTAACTCAGCCCTGTCAAAATGATCGGCAGGATTGTCCTCTCCCTTTACCCCTGCCTGAAAACGGGTCTGGGAGTAGGTATCGTTCTTTTTGGTTTTAATAAACTCATCAAGGCTGAGCACTGCAGCCCCGTGAATGTCGGTGAGCATATTCTGGTAGGTTTCAAGATCAACCCCCAGTTCCCTGCAGATTTCACTGTCATCTGCAGGCCTACCTTTTGCGTCTTCAATTTTTTTGGTGGCCTTTGTAATGTCCTGAATTTTTTTCCGCATGGAACGGGAATAGGTATCCATGCTGCGCAATTCATCCAGAATGGCACCTTTGATCCGGTATTGGGCGTAGGTTTTTAAACTGACGTGTTTACCGGGATCAAACTTATCAACAGCATCAATGAGCCCCAGGGAGCCGGCAGACATTAATTCGTCAAAAAGCACGCTTGACGGCAGCCTCATGGCAAATCTTGAAGCAATATGTTTGACCAGATAGGCATATTCGACAATGCTCTCCTGCCGCCATGCCTCTCTGCTCTTTCCCGCTTTTATCTGCTGTTTTTTCATCTGCGTTATGACATCCTTAATTTATTGGAACGCATCAAATACCCGGTTCATAAAAAAAGTCAAATTCCCCTGGGAATGATTTCTGACCTCTCCTTTGGCGAGGCTGTCTGCAATGGAGACCATGGAATCCCCTGCCGGTGTTCCGGATGAAATATCCAGCAGGATACTCCTGTTCCTTACGGCCTTTTGAAGTCCGCGGTCAAAGGGTATACACCCTGTATACTCAAGGACCACGTTTTTCAGGAACTTATCCAGGGCATTGCTCAACGACCCGTAGACCCGCTTGGCCTCGGCCTCGTTTTCCACCATGTTGACCACGAGCTTGAAATACCGGGTACCGTATTCCTGGGACATCACCTTCATCAGCGCATAGGCATCCGTAATCGAGGTCGGCTCTGTGGTTGCCACAACCAGGCATTCGTCAGAGGCGGCATTAAAATAAAGTACGTTGGAAGAAATACCGGCCCCTGTATCCAGGAAAATCACATCTGCCTGGTCTGCAAGTGTCTCAAATTCACTGAGAAGCGTCAGTTTTTCACCTTCATTCAACTGTGTCAAATCCGCAAAACCTGACCCTCCAGGAAGAATACCGATACCGTGACGGGTTTTCACCATCACCTCATCAAGGGATTTTTCCCCGCTGACCACATGACGGATATTGTATTCAGGCCTTAAATTGAATACGATGTCAATATTGGCCAGCCCCACATCCGCATCAATGATAACCACACGTTTGCCCAGACGGGTCATGGCAACTGCCAGATTGCCTACAATATTTGTTTTCCCCACCCCGCCCTTGCCGCTGGTTACGGCAATGACCTTTGGATATTTTTTCTGCAGGGGTTTCGATTTCCGCCTTTCCATGGCACCGTTTTCAGCCATTTGTCGAAGTCCTTTTGCCTGATCCACCTAATCTCCGTTGGGACCTTTGCCCAGAATAATTTTCAGCAATCCCTGTTTATCCGGCACAATTAAATCTTCGGGAACCTTCTGACCGTTTGTAATGAGCGACACAGGTATGTCAAACTCGCTGACCTGATCCAGAATTTTGCCGCATCGTTTGGTTTCATCAATTTTTGTAAACACATAGGTATCTGGATTAAATACGGAAAAAGCAGATGCCGCTTCTTTCATATTAATCAATTCAGAGGTAACACTCAAGGTTAAATGGACGGATATCTTGAAATCATTCTTAATCAAGTCAAGAATCTCATCAAGTTTCTCCTTGTCATAATGGCTGTGCCCCGCCGTATCAATGAGCACCATATCCATGGATTTCATTCTGTCCAGAGCGCATGACAGATCCTGACCGCTGAAAGCTGGCACACAGACAAGCCCCATTATACCGGCGTATGCCTTCAGCTGTTCAAATGCCCCGATTCTATAATTATCAATAGAGATTAATCCGACCTTCATTTTCCGGTTGAAAGTTAAAAAAGCCGCCAGTTTCGCAATTGTTGTGGTTTTCCCGACCCCGGTGGGCCCGACAAATGCTGCCACATGGGGAACCCCGGAACTGTTGTCCCGGTTGAAGAAATCCTTGATTTTTAACTGCCGGAGACAAAGCTGCATCACCTCTTTTTTAAGCAGGCGTACACGTTTTGCCTGATCGGGTTCCGGAGCCAGGGACTCTGCAGCCCTTTCTATTAAACCGGCTGCCAGCCGTTCACTGACACCGCTTCTAAGCAAGGAGGCCAATATACCCACCGATTCAAAATGACGGCAGAGGATAGACTGCATGCCACTCCCGAAACCGGCAATGGCAATCATATCCTTTATTTCTGCAATATCCGATTTAAGGTCGTCAAGGTCCAGATCGTTCTCCGGCTGCTCCTGGGTATTCACTCCGGCCTCAACCTCAAACATCTCTTTACCATAAGGATCCCGGGGAGATTTCGGAATTTTCTTAGTGGACAGGATCATGGCCTCAGATCCAAGCTCATCTTTAATAGTGGCAAGGGCCTCTTGAATATTGGCTGCCCGGAAAACTTTTTTATTCATTTTTCAAACTTACCTTTCCAACGGCCTGTAAATTTATGTCGTCTACTATTTCGGCATGGGACACCACAAAGACATTGGGAAGAGAAGACTCAACCAGTTTACGAACATGCCGCCGGAGTGTCGGGACCGTCATTAAAACAGGCTGGGTGTTTATGGCCACCAGCTTCTCCACCTGTTGGGAAATCGCCCCCACGACCTCACCGATAAGGGCCGGATCCAAGGCAAGGTAGGCCCCGTGCTCGGTTCGTTTAATATTTTTTGATAAAATGCCTTCAAGATTGCGGTCAAGGGTCATAACCTGCAGGACCTTTCCTTCCTGTAAGTAAGGAGCCAGCATCCCCTTTGCAATTCTCTGGCGCACGTACTCGGTCAGCAGATCCGGGTCTTTTCCTGCCGGAGCAAAATCAGCAAGTGTTTCCACAATGGTCAATAAATCCCTGATGGAGATCCGCTCCCGGAGCATATTCTGAAGTACTTTTTGAACAACACCGATGCTCAACAGGTTGGGAACAAGTTCTTCCACGGCTTTGGGACTGGTTTTTGCCAGATTATCCAGCAGATGCTGGACATCCTGGCGGCCCAGAAGGTCATGGGCATTGCTGCGTACAATTTCTGTAAGATGTGTGGCAATAACCGTAGAGTTATCCACCACGGTGTATCCGGCAAACTTGGCCTCCTCCTCACGATCCACGGGAATCCACAATGCAGGCAGGTTAAAGGCAGGTTCGACCGTTTCAATACCTTCAATCTCCTGGGCGGAACCGCTGGGGTCCATGGCCAGGTAGTGGTTCACCATAAGCTCAGCCCCGGAGGCCTCAACCCCTTTTATCATAAGCCGGTACTGGGCCGGATTCAGGTTCAGATTATCGCGGATATGAATGGGAGGAATGATAATCCCCATTTCGGTTGCAAACTGGCGCCGGATGGCCCTGATCCTTCCGAGAAGGGTACCGTCCTGCTGCTTGTCAACCAGGGGAATCAGGCCGTATCCCACTTCCAGTTCAATGGTATCCAATGTTAAGAGGTGATCCACATCTTCAGGCTGGCCGGATGCTGCCTCTTCCTCTGCCTCGGTTTCAACCAGGGCTGTTTCATCTTCAGGCTCCTCGCCTCTGAGAAAATACCAGGCCAGGGTTCCCATGGTCAGTCCCAATGTCATAAACGGTATCGAGGGAAGCCCGGGTATAAGTCCCATACTGAAAATGATCACCGATCCCACAAGAACCGGTGTGGAACTTGATAAGAGGTGTTTGGCAAATTCCTTGCCCATCTTTGTTTCTGCTCCGGACCTGGACACCAGCAGACCTGCAGCAGCTGAAATCAAAAGCGCCGGAATCTGGGAGACCAGTCCGTCGCCCACAGTGAGCAGGGTATAATTGGTTAATGCTTCGGCCATTTCCATCCCCTGCTGGACCACACCGATGATAAACCCGCCGCCGATATTGATCATGGTGATGATAATCCCTGCAATGGCATCTCCCCTGACAAATTTGGATGCACCGTCCATGGCACCGTGGAATTCTGATTCCCTGGCAATGGCCTGCCTGCGCTCACCCGCTTCCACTTCGTCAATCATCCCGGCGTTGAGATCCGCATCAATGGCCATCTGCTTACCCGGCATGGCATCCAGTGTAAACCTGGCCGCCACCTCAGCAATACGGCCGGCACCTTTTGTGATAACCATAAAGTTTATCAACACCAGAATGATAAAAATAATCAGGCCTACCACATAATTACCGCCGACGACAAAAGCCCCGAAGGACATAATGATTGCCCCTGCAGCCTCCGGCCCTTCACTGCCGTGGAGAAGAATAAGGCGGGTTGACGCCACATTCAAAGAGAGCCTGAACAGGGTGAGAACCAGCAGGAGAGAAGGAAAAATATTAAACTCAAGAGGGGTTGTAGTGTACATGGTGGTAATCAGGACCACGATGGCAAAAGAGATATTTAATGCCAGAAAAAAATCCAGGACAATGGGGTGCAGGGGTAGGATCATTGCCATGAGAATACCGATAAAGGCAACGATCATTAATATATCTGACGATTCTTTTTTTAACCCGGCCAGTACGCCGGCCTCTTCTCCTGCCATGGATACCCCGTATTGCTATGTTTATACGAACACGTTAAAAAATCGGCCTTTAAAGCCCCGTCAAAAAGTTAAACTTTTGACGTTAGTGTCAATATTTTGTCAGTCAATGGTTAACGCCCCTTTTTCAGCCGATAGACGTAAGCCAGTAGTTCCGCGACTGCCTGGTAATACTCCAGCGGTACTTCCCCGCCGATGTCAACTAATCTATACAAATTCCGGGCCAATTGTTTGTCTTCCACCAGAGGCACATCATTTTCCCTGGCAATCCGCCGGATATTTTTTGCCACGGATCCGGCCCCTTTGGCCACAACCATTGGTGCTTCCATACTTGTGTTGTCATACTTTAACGCTACTGCCAGCCGGGTGGGGTTGGTGACCACCACATCTGCCTCCGGAACCTCAGCCATCATCCTTTTTCGGGCGGCTTCATGCTGGAGCTGCCGGATCCGGGATTTGACCATGGGGTCACCTTCGGTCTGCTTCATCTCGTCTTTCACTTCTTTTTTAGTCATCTTCTGATCATCTAGAAACTTCCACTTCTGAAAGGCATAGTCCAGAATGGCGACGATAATCATAATCAGACAGACTTTTATAAAAATCCAGAACGACTCGATAAGGAGAAACAGCGCAATCTGTGACACATCATTGTCATAGAGTCTGACAATTCTGGCCATCTCCCCTTTCGTAGCCAGATAAGCGACAAGGGATATAACCCCGACTTTAACCAGGGTCTTAATGAACTCAATCACAGCCCTCGAAGAAAACTTCTGTTTAAATCCGTTGATAGGATCCAGTCGCGAAAACTTGGGTTCCAGGGCCTTCCAGGAAATTTTAAACCCCACCTGGGAAACGTTGGAAATAATAGCCACCACATAAGCTGCGGCAAACACGGGAACACACATGATGATAATTTTCTGGGTGTGATATATCAAAATCCGGACAGCTTCAAGTGCATTGAACTCAGGTATGCCGTCAAACCTTAAATTAAAATGAAAGACCTCAATAAAATTCTGGTACAAAAAAAACGTTGACGCATACAATGCCAGCACGCCACCAAGTAGTACAAAGACGGAAGAGACTTCCGTACTTTTGGCAACCTGGCCTTCTTCCCTGGCCTTGTCCAGCTTTCGCCCCGACGCATCTTCAGTTTTCTCTCCACCACTCTCGTCTTCTGCCATGGCCTATCCTCCGCCCATATAAAACAACAGCGACAATAATAATTTTCTAAACGGCTCTAAATAATCCCTGGTTACCAGGCTGATAATATGAAGAACAACGCCGAAGAGTAAAAGCCCTACGGCGATTTTAACAGGAAAAGCCACGATCATGACGTTCATCTGGGGTGAAAATTTTGAAATCAGGCCGAAACCGACATTAACAAAGGTTAATGCAGCAATTACAGGTGCACTGACTTTAATCGCCGTTAAAAATATTCCACCGCCGATTTCAAGGATTTTCGGTGTGATAGCCTGGTGCAGAACAAACCCGCCCATGGGAACGAGTTCAAAGCTGTCAATCAAAGACATGATGACAATATGATGCCCGTTAAGCACCAGAAAAATAATCAGGCAAACCCAATACCCCAGCTGATCCATAATGGAGACATTCGTACCGGTCTGAGGATCCATTACATTGATCATGGCAAAACCGATCTGGAAACCGATTACCTGGCCTGCCAGCTGTATACCGGCGAAAAAAATCCTCAGGCAGATTCCCAGAGTTAACCCGACAAGCACCTCAGCCCCGATCATCAATCCAAAGGAAAGCACATCCTCCGGGAAACGGTTTACATCAACCGGAACCACCGAATAAAACAGCAGGGTCATCACCAGTGCAAATCCCAATTTCAACTGAGCAGGGAATACCGGTGAAGAAAAGATGGGAAACAAAAATAGAAAAACGGAAATCCGTCCTAAAACCAGCATAAAGATGCGGAAGCGGACCGGGTCTATTATATCAAGCATCTCCATGGGTCAGAATACCGGCTACCGGATATACATGGGAATATTTTCCAGGATATTGGCTGTAAAAGCAGTAAGTTCTTCCAGCATCCATGGAGCTGCAAAGAGGAGCCCCAAAAAAACCGCAAGGATTTTCGGCACAAAGGTCAGGGTCATTTCCTGGACCTGGGTAACGGCCTGGAAAACACTTATGGCAAGCCCTGCAATAAGCCCCAGGCCCAGCATGGGCATGGATAGCGAAATCGTCAATATAATGGCCTGTTTGGCAAATGCAATTACAAATTCCGGTGTCATATTTTATACTCCAAAACTCTTTATCAACGAGCCTGCTATCATGTGCCAGCCGTCCACAAGAACAAACAGCATCAATTTAAACGGTAGGGAAATCATTACCGGCGGGAGCATCATCATACCCATGGCCAGCAGCACAGAGGCCACAACCATATCAATCACCAGGAATGGGATATATAGTATAAAGCCGACAATAAAAGCGGTTTTGGGCTCCGAAATAACAAAGGCCGGTATCAGCACAAGGAGGGATACGTCTTCCCGGGTCTCTGGTTTTTTGATATCCGCCTCTTTGACAAACAGGGCAAGATCAGCCTCCCTGGTGTTGATCAATAAAAACTTCCGAATAGGCTTCTGTGCTTCTTCAAAAGCAACCTTATAAGAAATCTCCCGCTCCAGATATGGATTCAGGGCATTGTCGTAAACTTCCAGGGCCACAGGTTTAATGATAAAAAAAGTCATAAAAAGCGCAAGACCGATGATCACCTGATTCGGGGGGCTTGACTGGGTTCCCATGGCCTGGCGCAGGAAATTAAAAATAACCACCAGCCGGGTAAAGGGAGTCATCAGAATTAATATGGCCGGAGCCAGGGCAATGATGGTTAAAAGGGCAATAATTTCAAGAACCACCGCCACCTCTTCAGGTTCAGTGGCCGTTGTCACATTCAGCTCAAGAGAGGGTATGGGGAACGTCACGGACCAGACCGGCCCGGCCCACATGAGCAAGAAGCCAATTGCCAGGCCCATTCTGAAAAAACAACGAAGAAGAGTAAATTTAGTCATGATTCTGTTTTTCGTCTTTCTCCAGATCTCTTTTAGCACCGGAATTAAAGTCTGCATTCCCTGTTTTCTGTTTTAACGCCCGCCCCAAAAGATCGGAAAAGCCGCCACCCCCGTGGACATCTGAAATCAAATCAGGGTCCCGGTCCAACCTGGCAAGTTTTGTAATATTAGACGATGTAACTCCCAGCAACATGACCTCATCAAGCACTGAGACAAGTACAAGTTTTTCCTTAGGTGCAAGATGGTGAACCGTGAGAACCTTGATCAGGTCCCTGGACCCTTTCCCTGCTGAGACGCCTGAAAATCGCTTAAAGAGGTAAAAAAGCAGAATAAAGGCTGCCAAGACCACAAACAACATGCCAAAAGTCTGTGCAAAGGAAACCCAGATGTCCGAATCCGTATTCATTGCTCTTCCGATGCCAGGGATTTGACACGGTCAATTGGGGTGATCACATCGGTAAGGCGCACACCGAATTTTTCATTAACAACCACCACCTCGCCCCGTGCGATAAGTTTACGGTTAATGTAAACTTCCAGGGGCTCACCTGCCAGCTTATTCAATTCAATAATTGAGCCCTGCCCCAGCTGAAGCAAATCATTGACCAGCATCTTGGTTTTGCCAAGTTCCACAGAAAGCTCCAGGGGGATGTCCAGAATAAAATCCAGTTCCCTTGCCTCCTGCTCTTCGGTTCTCTCTTCGATTTCTCCAGATTCTTCTTCTGTGGTGCCGTTTTCATCAGCCATGATTAATTCTCACAATCCGTTATAATTTTTTCTTTTATCTTAAACGCCTGAAATCCCCTCTGTACGCCGGTAAATCCGGTTAACTTCTCCAATCCGTCAACAAAGCAGGACAGAGGATCCGATGCATCATTGTCCAGCTGAATGACATCCCCCGGCTGCATGTATAACAATTTCTCGCCGGTGATCTCGGTTTTTCCCAGCATTATTTTCAGATCCACTTCAGAATTGAGAATCACCTCCTCAATCATCCGCCGCCAATTATAGTCAATCTCCTCAATCTCAGCCTGAACACCGGAAGACAATTTATTCCTCATGGGCTCAATCATTGAATAGGGATAACAGACAACCAGATTGCCGGCAGCCTGTTCCAGTTCAATTTCAAACCGGGTGACGATAACCAGGTCTGTCGGCAGTACAATGGCCGTAAACTGCGGGTTCATTTCAGACCGGATTAATGATGCCTTCACCGGTTCAATGGGCACCCATGACGCCTCTATATTCTTTAAAACGGCAATAACGGCCTTTTTTATCATCACCTCTTCGATTGTCGTAAACTCCCTGCCTTCCACCCTTGCCTTACCTAAGGCTTCCCCGCCGAAAAAGGTATCAATGAGGTTATATACCAACTGACTCTCAAGCACGACCAGACCGTGGCCTCTCAAAGGTTCCATCCTGAACACGTGAAGGCTTGTGGGCACCGGAAGGCTGCGGACAAACTCCGAAAATTTCAAAGTATCAAAAGGATTTGCACTGACATCAACATTGGTTTGCAATAACGAAGAAAGCGTTGCACGGACTTCCCTGGAAAGGCGTTCGTTAATAACATCAAAGGTGGGCATCCTGGCTCTGACCACCTTATCCTGGCTGGTAAAATCATAGGCAACAATACCCTCAACAGGCTCAGGTGCCGCCACATCGGCTTCTGTCTCAACCTCACCGGAATCCAGACCGTCTAATAGACTGTCAACCTCGTCCTGGGATAAAATTTCGCTCATGATACCATCACTGCATTAACAAATTAGTAAAATAAATATTTCTGACCGTGACCTTTGGAAAGATGCTGTTCATCCGCTTAAGCAGCTCATATTTCAACTTGATCTTACCTTCGGGACTCCTCAATTCAAGCCAGGTCATTTCCCTTACCTGACCGGTAACTATTTTACGGAGCCTGTCGTCCATGGTAACAACCTGTTTACGATACCTGTGGTCTGTCAGTTCCAAAGAGATATTGAGACTGATTAGCCCCATTGCGGAGTTTCCTTTCATGCGAATGCGCTCAAAGGGCTCCATCACGACAATATCTTCAAAAATTATCTCATTCTTTTTATCGAGAGCCGCCTGCATTTCCTCCTCGGTCATTTCAGACTGGCTTGCCTCCGGGGGAGTATCTTCATCCCCACCGAGAAAAAAGAGGCCGGCACCAACGCCTGCCCCCAAAAGGAGCAAGACCACACCGCCTACTAAGAGCATCTTCTTACCCGGTCTAGGTAATTTCCCAAGCAATGATTTTTTACCAGGGGGCGGATCCTCCGGTTCCATATTTCCGTCTTCACCCTCTTCTATTTCTTCCAACAGATCTTCAGCCACATTACCTCCCGGCATTTTATTGAGTATTCTAACCCAGGTATGCTGAACCACGTA
>JAKSAX010000522.1 GCA_022361395.1 Desulfobacterales bacterium
TCAGGGGTTTGCCGTAGCAGCATCCGAAGCTGAGGCAGGCAAGCCGCCCCAAAGACTCGCCAAAGGTGTAGCCAATGCACATGCAGGCCATCATCACAGTCACGGGCACATGAAAGCTCAGAGCTGTCCCAAGGGTATGGTTGACCAGGGAGATCAGCCAGGGAGCTGTTACCACACCGGCAAATACAGCCCCGCCAACCGTGAGTGTGGCCTTTTTTTTCTCCACGATCCGGGCAATGATTTTTGAGGCCGGTATGGTTATGCCAAGCAGCAGAATGGTATTCAGCACCAGGGCGGTAACCGGAACCCCGGCAGACGCTGCCAGCACCACAGCCATGGCCGCACCAAAGGCATAGGCGTTGGCTGACAGGAATCCGTACCAGGTAAGGTTCAGCCCCGTCCATTGCCCCTGCCCGTTCTTTTTCACAGGCAGGGAGGCCATTATCTGCCACCGTTCCCCGGGCAGGGTCAAAAACCCCCATCCCAGCAGTGCAAAAACAACCGCTGCCAGACCAATGACAAATCCCAGAGGATTCATGTCTTTCCTCCCTCTCTTTTAGTTTTTCTGCGGCCGATAACAGAGCGGACGCGGACCTCGGTCTCAACAAGGGAACGCCCGAACCCCATGGAAAACCGGCTCCTGACATCCCTGCGGTTCAGATTCTCCACAATATCCTTTGAAAACCTGATCTTCCCCTTTTGGAAAATCAGGATCGTGGTAGAACTGCCCGGCCTGAAAAGGCTCTTTGGGCAGCCTTTTTCAATAAACATCCCCGGAACCACATCCAGGGGGGTGTCATACCGGACCCTGCTGTAGCATTGAACGATTCTCCCGATCATCATGGCTGCCACTTCCACCATGGCCACCAGCCCCACCCGGGTACCGCCCGGCACATCAGTATCAATTACGGTGACCACCCGCCTGTTTTTGGAATAGGGGGTAACCGCCTTCACCACTGCACCGGGGTTACAGGAGTGAAAGCAGCCGTTGATCTCATAGATATCCGCGACCCTGCCGGCCACAGGACTGTGGTTGAAGTGGTATTTCTCAGGGGTCAGGCGGCAGACCGCATAGTCTCCCTGCCGGAATGCACTGCACCACAACGCCTTATCCGGGCCGATCAGCTCCGGGAATTCAAAAAACTTATCCTTTACGAAGACAGGGACCTGTTGGGAAAAAGAGCCCACAAGCATCCGGGAATCGGCCGGGGACATCACGGCTCCGGGCTGGTCCGGCATCGGCCGCAGGTCCCAGTAACGGATATGCCGCTCAAACACCTTTCGATAGGAATCCAGGTCCTCAGGATCACCGTCCACCTCTGCCGAATCAATACCGCGGGCCGCCAGATACGCCCCCCGGTCTCCTGACAGCCGCCTGAAGGGAAAATCGTATGAGGCCGCGCCCAGAAGCGCTGACATCTGCCGGGAGACCAGGAGGTTAAACAGGAATCCCGCATTTTCCCTCACCGGTGAATAGATGGCATTTATAACCGGGTCCGCCACAAGCGTTTCATCCCTTACCTGCCTTGTGTCACGCTCAATATACTGATGGGTCATTAATTTCATGGAGGACATTATGGACAGGATTTTGTTTTGAATTTATTATTGGCCCGCTAAGATTGAATGTGCCGGAATATTATTTGACCGCTGCTTCCCAGGCCTGCATCTCCCGGTTGACCACAAGGATGATCATATAGATGAGTTTTTTCAGCCGGGAGACGGAAGGGGTGTTGTCAAGGAACTCCCGGCGGACGGATTTTAAAAACTCAAACAGGTCCTCCCCCCCAAGTATCAGGTTGACGGCATTGCCGTAGGCTGAATCCCTGTACCTGGCCCAGAGATCCATTGTTTCAAAAGATTTTTCCAACTGGTCAAATCCCTGACGGATATGGGCCTGTTTAAGCCTGGCGCCGTAGTAATGTTCCGCCCTGGCATTGAAGACCCTGCCCGGCATTGCCATTGGCGTGCGGGCCCTGCGGTTCAGGATCCCCGAGGTCAGCCGCCCCCAGGCTGCATTCACCTCCGGCCGGATGATCCGTTTTTCCAGATCATCCACCACCGGCCCGAGTTTAAATGCCTCCACAAGATCGGCACCGTCCCTCCGGATAAGAGAGATCAGCGCCTGGCGGTAGGCGGTTACCGGAATCCTGGTGTATCCGGGGTACCGCCGGCTTGGCCGGGTTCCTGATACGGTTTCAACTATTTTTTTCAGAAAAAGATTCCTGGTCCGGGTTTTAACGAAAAACGTGGGGATACCTATGGCTGTGCAGAAAAAAACCTGGCGCCGTTCACTTTCAACAATGGGACTGTCCGGTATCGCCTCATGGGTCACGGCCCCAGAGTAGATGTACTTCTGGGTCAAGGCCGTAATCAGCAGCTGAAGATCCGCAGCCCCGCCCATGTCCCTGGCAATATTCTCAAATACGGAAAAATACCTGTGCTCAAACCCGGAATACCCCATGAGATGATGCCTTCTCAACCGGATCAACTGGTAGAGGGGCATGCGTTTGTCAAACACCCCCATCTCGGTCAGGTCCTGTTTCAGCCGGATTTCACTGTCCTGACGGCCGTCCAGGGAAGGGCTTTCAAAGGTGCTCAGCACAGAGGTAAAATAATCAATGAGCCTGCCATCCGGAATAAAATCCCCCTTCAGCCCCAATGTGCGGCTGACCACCCTGTCCAGCCACTCCGGCCCGAAAGGGGTCAGGGGCTGTCCCATCACATTGAGATCAGCCTTCTTTTTCCAGCGCCGCCAGATCATCCGCAAGTGGGTGTCACAGAGTTCGTGGGGCAGAAAGCCAAGCACACGCTCCGGATGAAAATCCCCGAATTCCAGCCGGAGGGGAGCGGCACTGTAAGTGCCCGCAAAAAGCGGCAGAAAATGCTCCCAGATTTTAACGGAGAGATCTCCGGTGAATTTTTCATCCCCAGGGGTGAACCCGGAATTTCCGTCTGCCAGGCAGCGGGACAATTTCAGGCTTCCCATGCTCAGGTGTGTACCGTTGTTTGCCAGGCTGACATTGGAGGTATTGGGCATTACCACAAGATTTGAATTGATGATACCGGCCTCTCTCAGCCGGCTTACCGCATTGATCTGGCTCCTGGACAGCACCTTGTGGCAGAGGCTCATGTATTCCTTTTTTTCCTCCCCGCGGTCCCATCCGGACAGGCAGGGACTCATGAATATCTCCCTGTAAAAGGCGTCTGACACCACATCATTGAGGCGTTTCTGGTCATTGGGCGGGGTGGCCGAAAAAAACACATTTACAGTCTGCCCGTTTTCCCGGAGCAGGAACTTATCCCCGGCATAGGCTGACAATGCCTGGGTCAGGAGAAAACGGATCAGGGTTTCACCGGCCGCCTTTCCCCCTAATCCGGCTGTGGACTCCGATTTTACCGGGTGAAAGGAAAAGAGTTCGGGAGAGGAGTTGTCATTGGAAAAATGGGCCAGCATTTTTTCCCCGCAGACCCTGACCTGAATCGGCAGGGATCTTTCATTGCCAAGGGCATCTGCCAGGGAGAGCTTTAAAAGATAGGACACCGGAATCCGTATCCATTGCTCGCTTTGCTCACCGCCCTTTTCAAAGACAAAGGCACCTGCGTCTTTCCGGTAAGGGGAACCCGGATTGGCCTTGTCCGCCTTAAGATCACGGTTAAAAACCTCATTGGCAAACCGGTTGAGCACACGCCGGGGAAACCTGACCCAGGAATTTTCCCAGGCCCTGCCGTCCTTTTCTTTCAGGAACCGCTCCAGGGCCGTTACCCGTTTTTCAGAGGTCTCCCCTGCCCTGGCCTGTTTAAGCAGGTTTTTATAATAGTTGGATCCCTCTATGGTCATTGCCAGGTCCACATCCTCCCGCCGGCCGGATACCGCTACCTGGAATTCATTTTCCGTTCCGGCGGTGGCATCTCCGCTGCAGAAGGGAAGGGAACGGATAAACCTGTCCGGGGTGCCGGTATCTATTCCAAGGATCCGGGATATCCGGTCCATATCCCTTTGGGGGCTTTTGCTGTATTTGTTTCCATCTCTGGCAACTGCGATCATTCCGTACTTCCTGTATTCCGGGTTTATTTGACATGCGAGAAGTTATGACCAATGTGACAGGGATTTGTTCAGTTGATGTTATAGGGCGGCTAAATTTTTATGTGATAAACGGAAACAACAACTGCGGCAGGACCGGACGGCCCTGCCGCAGCTATAAAGGTAAGGGTCAGGCAGGCCTGCAGTGTCAGGGGGTAATCTGGTAGCGTGTGGAAGATGTCATGGACCTTGCCCCCCTGTCTTCGAGCTCCCAGGTATCCCCTTTTTTCAAAAAGTTAAATTTGCCCCTTCGATTATACGATTTCCCGGCAGCATCCATATAGGTAAAGGCGATGCTTACAACGGCTGTATTCTTTTTGGGCTTGACGTTGATCTTTGAGGTTTTTAATGAGACCAGTTTCCATCGATACCCTTTCTGGCCGTTCTCACCATGGATGGCATACCAGGCATGGCGGAACTCTTTTTCAACCACCTTATCCGGTATTTCAGGGCCGCTTGAACAAGCGGCAAGTCCCAGACAAAGAATTATAAAAAAACTTAGGAGTCGCGCAAAAATAACTTCACATAGTCTGTTGACAAAAAACCTTAAAAGATTGGGTGTTTTGCAAACAGAACGTGAACTAATTCTTGCGCGATCCCATTGTACATTTTTTAAATTTCACTTGACGTGGCATATCATCTGGTATACCAGTAGGCATACCACATAAAACCTCAAAAGAAATAACGCTCTTAAATACCACCCGGGCACCCGGCCTTAACGGTATTCAGAGATATAGGGACAGGTCCCTTCTCCCCAAAGGGGTAGAGGGGTAAACAGCAAACCAGGTCACCTGCCGCTTTAAGGCCAGTGATCACCATTGTACAAGGAGCAAGCCAGCATGGAAATTTCAACCAAGCCTGACCGCACCTATTCAA
>JAKSAX010000527.1 GCA_022361395.1 Desulfobacterales bacterium
GTACCGACAAAGTTGTCCTCATACCATAATGTGGTGTTACGTTTTTCTGCGCCCCACTGATAGTTGCGGAATACTACCATTGTTACTGCAGGCCAATCGTCACGTCCGCACGAAACCATTTCGTTCATGGAAATGCCAAAGGCACCGTCTCCGGCAAAGCCAATAACAGGTACATCCGGCTTCGCCATTTTGGCACCGAGAATAGCTGGAAAACCATATCCACACGGACCGAACATGCCCGGAGCAAGGTACTTACGGCCTTCTTCAAAAGTGGGATAGGCATTACCGATGGCGCAGGAGTTGCCGATATCGGAGGAGATAATGGCCTCAGTGGGCAGAGCGGACTTGATGGCGCGCCATGCCATGCGGCTGGTAATTTTTTCAGGATCACGTTTACGGGCACGCTCGTTCCAGGTTGTGCCGGGATCGTCTTCTTCGTGGTCCATGGTAACGATCTCTTTGTCCCAGGCAGCCTTGTATTCCTGGATGGAGGTTTTGCGGGCCTCTCTGTCTGCATCACCGGCAGTTTCGGAAAGCTGTGCCAGGATACCCTGGGCAACCTTTTTGGCATCACCCACAATACCGACTGTAACGGGCTTGGTCAGGCCGATGCGGTCCGGGTTGATGTCAACCTGGATGATGTCTGCACCGGTGGGCCAGTAATCAATTCCGTAGCCGGGCAGGGTAGAGAAGGGATTGAGACGGGTTCCAAGGGCTAGTACGACATCTGCCTGGGAAATCAGTTCCATACCGGCTTTGGAGCCGTTGTAGCCCAGGGGACCTGCATACAGGGGATGGCTGCCGGGAAAGGCATCGTTGTGCTGGTAGCCGCAGCATACCGGGGCATCAAGACGCTCTGCCAAGGCGATGGAATCTTCGATGGCACCGCCGATGACCACGCCGCCGCCGTTGAGAATAACGGGGAACTTGGCGTTGGAGAGCAGGGTGGCTGCCTGGGAGATTGCATCTTCGCCGCCTGAGGGACGTTCGAACTCTACAATGGCGGGCAGTTCAATATCAATGACCTGGGTCCAGAAATCACGGGGAATGTTGATCTGGGCAGGAGCTGAGGCACGTTTGGCCTGGAGGATAACCCTGTTTAATACTTCAGCCATGCGTGAGGGATGAAGCACCTCTTCCTGGTAAGCCACCATATCTTCGAAAATGGCCATCTGGGGTACTTCCTGGAATCCGCCCTGACCCATGGTCATGTTGGCGGCCTGGGGGGTGACCAGCAGCAGGGGGGTATGGTTCCAATAGGCGGTTTTAACAGGGGTCACAAAGTTGGTGATCCCGGGACCGTTCTGGGCAATCATCATGGACATTTTTCCCGATGCCCGTGTATAACCGTCAGCCATCATGCCGGCATTGCCTTCATGGCCGCAGTCCCAGAAGGTGATACCTGCTTTGGGAAAAAGGTCGGAAACCGGCATCATGGCAGATCCGATAATACCGAAAGAATGCTCAATGCCGTGCATCTGAAGTACTTTTACAAACGCCTCTTCTGTGGTCATTTTCATGGGTGGTTGTTCCTCCGTTGTCTCGTTGTTCATCCCCGGCTGTTGGCTTTGCAGGCCGGGAACTGTTTGCTGTGTTTGATATCTGATGTGTGATACATCAGATATCAGATAAATGGCTTATATGCCAAATTGCAAATGAAGTAAACAATAATCATGCCGTTTTGGAAAAAAACATGAGTGAAGGAAGATTTATAATATGTATTCCCTTTATTAATAGTTGTTTTGGATTTTAAAATTTTAAGTGAAAGATTCACCACACCGACAGGAATAAAAACCGGTATAAAACAAATCGGGCGATATTGCCCCACAATATTTGTTGTTGGTCTGGGAAAGGGGTGTGCTCTTAATTATAATTCATTGAAAATATAAAATATTTTGTATTTAAATCTCTGTTTGGGGTAAGGGTGCCCCATCTTTCAATCTAGTACCTGACAGCTGCTTGAACCCTATGGACAGCGGGGGCCGGCTTGACCAGGCGCTCATTTATGAGGCAGGTATGCCCCGCATGCGAACAAATGCCTGTCTTCAAACTTGCTTAATATTTTCTTCAAATTTGCTTAATATTTCTCCTGTGCGCCAAGGCAAGGGGCATTGGCGGCTTTTTCCACCTTACCTGCCGGGGCTGCTGGCACACCCATTGCAAAATTAGCCTCCTGATTGGCGTAACACACCCCCGAAGGGGATTTAATCAACATTTATATGGAGAAAATTTAGATGAAGAAACGTTTTGGGTCAAAAATTTTAGCAGGTCTTGCCGCAATTGCCCTGATTTTTACCTTTACCTCCCAGGTTCATGCCAGAACCTGGAAGATGTCCTTTGGTGACGCCGCAGGCGGAACCCAGTGGGAAACCGGTAAAAAATTTGCCGAGATCCTTGAGAAAAAAGCAGACGGCAAAGTGAAATTCGGCTTTTTTCCCAACGGTCAGCTCGGCAGCGAGCAGGATACTGTAAATGACTGTGCCATGGGCACCCTGGACTTCTCCGTCCTTGCCATTAACAACTTAACCCCCTTTTCCCCCACAGTGGGTGTATTAACCCTTCCCTATGTTATCCAGGGTATTGATGATGCCGTTAAACTGACTCAGGGTGAGCTGGGCAAAGAGCTGGCTGAGAACACCCTCAGGGATGCCGGTGTCAGAATCGTTGCCTGGACCTACTCCGGTTTTCGCGTACTGACCAACTCCAAACGTCCTGTTAAAACCGTTGCAGACCTTAAAGGCCTGGTAGTAAGAGTTCCCAAAAACGCCATCATGATCGACTCCTACAAAGCCTGGGGCATCAACCCCACTCCCATGGCATGGTCTGAGACCTTTACCGCCCTCCAGCAGAAGGTTGTTGACGGACAGGACAACCCCTTTATCACCGTCAATGCCATGAAATTCTATGAAATCCAGAAGTATGTCACCACCATCCGTTACCTGTTCTCCCTTGAGCCCATCATCATGTCAGAAGAGCTGTTCCAGAAACAGAGCCCTGAAATGCAGAAGATGATCCTGGACGCAGGTAAAGAAGCCACTGCCTATTCCAAACAATGGCTGATCGACACCGAAGACTCCATTAAAAAATCCCTGGTTGAAAAAGGGATGGTCATTAATGAAGCTGCTGACGGTGAAAAAGAGTGGATTGAAAAAGCCACAAAAGCTGTATGGCCCAAATACTACGACAGCATCGGCGGAAAGGAAAAACTCGAAAACGCCCTGAAAGTCCTGGGCAGAAGCCTGTAAAAAGTTAAGCATTAAAGAAACCACTATACCTGCAGGGGAGAGATCCCCTGCAGGTATATTTAGGCTGCACCATATTTAATAGGGACGCACATGAATAAAAAACAGATCCTTTTCAAAGTGCTGGATAATTTTGAAAGCTATGCCTGCCAATTCCTGCTGGCCTTCTTTGTTGTCCTGCTGTTTTTACAGATTTTATTACGTGAGTTTTTTCATTATTCCATTTCCTGGGGAGAGGAACTGGCCACCTATCTATTTGTCTGGTTCGTCTTCCTCGGGGCCAGTTATGCCTGCCGCCTGGGGGCGCACAACCGGGTGACCTTCCAGTTCAAGATGCTGCCCAAAAAGATCAGCATGGCCATTGAAGCCCTGTCAGATCTGATCTGGATCGGATTCAACATCTACTTTATCTATCTGAGCTATAAATTTGTATTCGTGAAGATGAACCTGTTCTGGAAATCCCAGACCATGGGAATCCCGATGAAATATTTTTACATGATCCTTCCGTTTGCCTTTGCCCTGATGGCGGCCCGTGTCATCCAGATCAACTATATGCGGTTTGTCAGGGGTGAGGAGATTAAGGATCCGGACGCCATTGATATGGATGAGATTGAGGAAACCATGAAAGCGGATGGCGGCTCTGAAAATGACACGATGAAAAAGCAGGAGAAAAAGTAAATGGAAACATCCATTGTTTTTGTTTTATTTGGTACATTTATCGGACTGCTGCTCATCGGTGCCCCCATCTCAATTTCCTTAGGTGTTTCCGCTGTAGTTGCTTTCCTGACCCTTGACGACAATCCTATTAAACTGGTTCAAATCGCCTTTACCTCGGTGGGCTCTTTCCCGCTTATGGCACTGCCCGCCTTTATTCTGGCCGGATCACTTATGGAAGCGGCCGGGGTGTCCAAGCGGCTGGTGAACCTGGCTGAATCCTTTGCCGGCCCCATGACCGGCGGGATTTCCTGTGCCACGGTTATTGCCTGCATGTTTTTCGGGGCCATCTCCGGATCCGGTCCCGCCACCACCGCGGCCGTTGGTATGCTCATGATACCGGCCATGATGAACCGGGGGTACGATAAGGGATATGCCTCAGCCATTACCGCCTCTTCCGGCGGCCTGGGCGTGGTCATCCCCCCGTCAATCCCCATGGTTATCTTCGGTATTTCCGGCATGAGTATCATGCCCCCGCCCGAAGCTGTTGCCCAGTTCGGCAACTTCCAGACGGTTTCCATTCCCAAATTGTTCGTGGCAGGGTTCTTTCCCGGGCTTGTGATTTCAATCAGCCTGATGATCATGAACTATTTCCTGTGTAAAAAATACGGGTATAAAGGGCTTACCGACCGCTGGTCCGGTTCAAAAATCGTCCAGGCCTTTACCAGCGGGTTCTGGGCCATCCTGGCGCCCATCGTTATTCTGGGCGGCATTTATTCCGGTCTGTTTACCCCCACGGAATCCGCCATTGTGGCCATCTTCTATACCCTGTTTGTAGGCTTTTTTATCCACAGGGAACTCAAGTTCAAAGCCATCATGAAGGCCCTGGAAACCACGACCTGGCTGACAGGCCGTGTTCTGCTGATCCTGTTTACAGCCACTGTATTCGGCAGGCTGCTGGTGGAAAACCAGATTCCGGCCATTATTGCCAAAGCCATGCTGGACATCACCACCAACCCTTACCTGATCTGGGCCATGATCATCTTCTTCCTGCTCTTTGTGGGCATGTTCATGGAGACCCTGGCCACCATCATGATTCTCACCCCGGTATTGCTGCCTGTGATGTATAACCTGGGTATTGACCCCATTCATTTTGGCATCGTCCTGGTCTGCTGCTGTGAGATCGGCTTCCAGACCCCGCCGCTGGGTGAAAACCTCTTTATTGCATCGGGTATTGCCAATGTGAGCATTGAAGAGATATCAATGAAGGCCATACCCTTTTCAATTGTGGCCGTGATTGCGGTGTTCATCATCGCCTATATCCCGCAGATCTCCCTCTGGCTGCCACGGGTGCTCGGGTATTGACGATATTAACAGCATAGTTGTTGTTTACATGAAACAGCCCCGGCAGGTTAAACTGCCGGGGCTGTTCTGTTTAAGTGCAATGCGGGTGAAGCTTATTTGACACTCATCCCCTCATCCAGGTGTTTGATCAAAGGGTAGATAAAGAAC
>JAKSAX010000486.1 GCA_022361395.1 Desulfobacterales bacterium
CCTGGGTAAGGACATGGTCCAGAATGACTTCCAGAGACCGGGTCCGCTCAAGGATTCCCCCGAATCCCAGGGCGATGAGCATCAGGGAGGTCACCCACATCATGGACTGGATACCGCCCTTGGACAGGAGTTTGTCCACTGCAGCCACCCCGGTCTCGCTCACATAACCGGACTGCATGGCAATAAAAACCTCATGGATACTGGCGCCCTGGGCAAAGACAGCTGTAAGGCTGCCGGCCACCACCCCTGCAAACAGGGTCGGGATGGCGGGGAATTTTTTCATGGCCAGGCCGATGACCACAAGGGCGGGCAGCAGCAGCACAGGAGACAGGTAAAAGGTTTCGGCGATTTTAGCCGTATAGATTTCAATTCCCTGGGCATTCATGGTTTCGCTGGTGTAGCCGAGCCCGATGATAAAATAGAGTACAAGTGCAATAAGCATGGCCGGAACCGTGGTCGACGTCATGTTTTTGATATGGGAAAACAGGTCAGTACCACAAACTGCCGGTGCCAGGTTGGTGGTGTCGGACAGCGGGGACATCTTATCCCCGAAAAAAGCGCCTGAAACCACGGCCCCGCCAACCAGGTGCATGGGGATACCCAGGCCTGAGCCGATGCCCACAAGAGCAATACCCAGGGTGCCGGTGGTACCCCAGGAGGTGCCGGTGGCCAGTGATACAATGGCGCAGATGAGCATGGCCACGACCAGGAAAAGGCTGGGGGTGATCAACTGGAGCCCGTAGTATATCATGACGGGAACCGTGCCGCCCAGGATCCAGGTGCCGATGATCATGCCCACGGTCATAAGAATGGCCACAGACTGCAGGCCGATGAATATGACCCTGAAGATTCCCTCCTCCATCTCTTTCCACTGGTAGCCGCGGAACAGGGCTAAAAGTCCTGTGATTACGATGCCGAAGGCCAGGGGAATATGGGGGGTGAAATCCTCAAAAACCACCAGTTGCACCAGCAGCAGCCCCAATGTGAGGGCAATGGGCAGAACAGCCATAAACAGGCTCGGTTTTGGCTGGGTATTGATCTCGGGTGTAGCGTCAGACATGTTCTCTCCTTAGGTCTAAATGGTAATAATAACCGGATCCCTGTGATCCGTTTCGGTCCCTGGCTTTGATATTACTCAACATCTGTGCCAGGGGAGAGAACAGGGAGGAA
>JAKSAX010000528.1 GCA_022361395.1 Desulfobacterales bacterium
GGAAGCATGATGGTAAAGCAGGTGCCTTTGCCGGGAGTGGAATCAATGGACAGGCTGCCCTGGTGGTTATTGTCAATGATCATCCTGGAGACGTAGAGGCCCAGACCGGTTCCCTTTCCCGGGGGCTTGGTGGTATAAAAGGGCTCAAAGATCCGCTGCTGTATTTCCGGTTCAATACCGGGGCCTGTATCGCTGATATCAATCCTCACCCTGTCTTCTCCGGCCCTGATTTTTATGGAAAATGAGGGCGGGGCAGAGGGGGCAGGCACGGACATCATGGCCTGGGCGCCGTTGGAGAGGATATTGAAAAAGACCTGCTGGAGTTCTCCGGGTTTACAGGCAACCGGGGGCAGATCAGGGGCATAGTCCCTGTGAATGGCAATATTTTTAAAGTCGAATTTCTTTTTCAGGCTGTAGTCGCTGCCGGCAATCTCCAATGTCTTGTCCATGAGTCTCTGTATATCCTCCCTGGTAAACCGGGAGGCGCTTTTTCTGGCAAAGGCAAGCATATTGTCCACGATATCTGCTGCCCGGTTTCCGGCCTGTAAGAGGGAGTCCAGCATACCGGTCATTCCGCGTTTTTCAAAATAGCGCTTTATGTCTCCGAATTTCAGCCCCAGGGACTCAGCAGCCTCCAGGTTTGCGGGCAGCGGATTTTCCATCCTGTTTTTCAGGACCTGGGAGGTCTGGATGATCCCGGCCAGGGGGTTGTTGATCTCATGGGCCATTCCTGCGGCAAGTCCGCCCACGGACATGATCTTTTCCGTCTGGATCATCATTTCCTGGATTTTTTTCCGTTCCCCGATGTCCCGGATCATATAAAAAACCGCCTGCTGTCCCCTGAATTCAAAACTGTTGGCATGGATTTCCACGGTAACCGGCTCACCGTTTTTCCTGATCAACCGCTGCTCAAAGAGGATGGCCTGGTTTGTGGTAAGTTTTTCCTGGATCTGGGGCAGGTTTTCCCGTGACTCCTGCGGGAGGATATCAGCCGGGGACAAGGTTATTAATTCCTCGTGGGAATAGCCGAGTATCCGGCAGGCCACCCCGTTTGCCTCTACAAATTTTTCCCCGGCCGGATTTTCTGTCAGGAAATATACGAGAACCCCGTCGGTGATGCCTGAAAACAGGGCGTTATACCTTTTTTCCCCTTCCAGGAGGATCTGGTTGGCCCGGGCCAGCTCTGCCGTCCGCTCCTTTACTCTCAACTCCAGGTTATCCCTTGCCGACCGGAGTTTTTCGGCCTGGCATTTCAGGGCGTAGCGCCTGGCAAAACTCAGGCGGTATCTTCGGTGCAGGGCTTTGCAGATAATCACAAGGCTCAGGTAGTAGAAGCTGATGCTGAACCCTATTGCCAGCATCTGCTGGCCTCCTTTCAGGCAGCTTGCAATGACCACCGGAAGCAGGACAAGGCTGATGAACATAAGCGAGAGGTTCGGCCGGGGAACAAAAGAGGTGGTGGAGGCCGAGGTGAGGCCGGATATCATGATCAGGATAAACATACAAACCCAGTTGAGGCCGTATAAAAAGAGTACGATTATCGACAGGCTGCTCCAGAAAAGGGCGACCAGGCAGATACTTAAAAGGTGAAATCGTTTCCAAACAACCGGATATGAGTTAATGAACCTGTTATAACTGAGTATCACGGCATACCGGAATGCCGTCAGGCAGGCAATGGTAACCAGTGTTGCCCATGCAAGGCCGGTATGATCTGCATGAAAAGGGGTGAATCCCAGAAAGAGAAGGGCGATGAAAAGGGGGGAAACCGCATTGATTTTAGACCGTGAAATCACATCCTGCATTGACTGGCTGTCCAGGAATTTTAGAAATACTGCGTCGTCTTTAAAAGATGTCTCTGTTATTTGGGTGTGTGTATAATCCATAGATTTTTTTCCGCGTAATCTGAAAACGCTTCAATGTACTCCTTTTTTATGATGCCTTGCAAGAAAAGGATATAAAAAACCTATTGTTATCCTGTCCGCCGGAAAAACAGGCGGTTGATGGTTACGGAAAAAAATCCTTGAACCTGGGTTTTGCCTGAATTATATAAGGGCCATCTGCAGACCGGTAAGAAAGAGAGTTTTATGACGATTGTAAGAAAAATTTTGCCCAATGTCAGGGATTTCAAAACATTCTGGAAAGATGCGGGACCGTTTAAGTATGCCCTGACCAGCAAAGAGTATCCCCCTGTTCTTCTGGAACCTGAAGAGTGGATTTTCGGCAATGACAGGACAGCGGTTTTAAAGGAACTCATGCAGTTTTCAAAGGAGAAGATGGCCTTTATGCGTGCGCCTTTTAATGCGGAAAATACAGATATCCTAAGACCGGAAGAGATCTGTGCCTGGAAACTGAAGCACTTTCCTGAGGAATGGAACATGATGGTCTGTGACGCTTTTGTGCCTGAGGGGCATTTAACACGGGCCGTGATGGAAGAGGTTAAGGTTCAGGGGCTCGGTGATGATAAAGACGGGGTGGAAAAGGCCTTTTTCACGCTTCTGGAACGGCAGATCGGGGAGATGGGATACGTGCTTATCAGTCCCAGGGGAAAATCCAGATTTGCCTCAACCCGGGCATATCTTGAAGAGTGGGAGGAAGATGAAGCCGATGCAGGTCTCTGCTGAATCAGATCTCACCCTTTTCAATGAGTTCGATCAATAGCCCCTTGTAGTTGATGCCTGCCTGTTTGAATCCTTTGGTGCCGTATTTCATATTTCCTTCAAGGACAAAAAGCTTGCCGCAGGATTCGGCAATATCAATCCCCACATCATCCCACCCGCAACGCCGGGCCGTGATCAGGGCCAGATCCAGAACCGGCTGGGGCAGGGGCTTAAAGCTTATATTGCCTCCCTGGGATACATTGGTCCTGAACCCCTTATCCGATGCGGTTCTCCAGAATGCCAGCCTTACTTTTTTCCCGATTACCACAATGCGCATATCCCTTTTAATGGGAAGATACTCCTGGATATAGGCCGGTCCTTTTCTTTCCAGATAGGCGCTGAGCTCTTTTTCGTTCCTGATAAGAAACACCCCCCGTCCCTTTGCAGACCCCCTGGGGATTTTCGCCACAAAGGGAAAGCTGAACCGGCTGGTAATGCTTTTTTTCTGTTTTGATCCGTAAAATACCCTAGTCCTTGGGTGGGGGATGTTCTGCATCTCAAATATGGCGGTCTGCTTTATTTTATCCTGGGCAAATTTATAGGTATGGAAGCTTGGAAATGTCTCTTTTCCCATGGTGTTGAACAGGTCTGCATAAAATGCAGTGGGATAATAGATTTTTTTTGCCCCTATAAGTCTTGCCCGGTCATCACCGGTGTAATCGGAAAAATTGGGTTTAAACCCCAGGGTTTTTACCTGGGGCCATTTTTTTAACCGCGCCCCAATGGCAACCGGGCTCTTCTCTTTAGCCTGTGTCACTGGGCCGTGGCCCAGGTCTTGATCTGGTTGGGCTTGGCCGGGAAATCATAAAATCCGTTGATGCCGGCCGCTTCAAATTGAGTTTCCAGGGTTGTTTTGTCCAGGTCCTTTTGCAGGGAAGAGACAATGATGGGCACCTCTTCTTTCGGGTACAGCTCCCGGATCTCCCGGGCCAGGTCAATGGCGGTTAACTGCCTGACAAAGAGGTCGCAGATTATTGCAGCAGGCTTTTCAAATACAATGGATTCAAAAGCTTCCTGGGGGCCGGTAAATGTCCGGACATTAAATCCGCACCCGTGGATGAGCTTGGCATAGACGTTGAGGAACGGGGTGTTGGGGTGGATAACCACAAAAAAAGGCTGATCTGTTTCGGCCTGCTCCAGTCTGATGCGGCTGTATTTTTTTACGGTTGAGACCCGTTTCCGTTTTTCAAGCACACTGATATAGGCATCAATTACGTGGAGGGGGGCCCCCCGCTCCAGATAATTTGAGGTGATGTACGAGAATGTGTCCGAGTCCATGAGGGCATCTATGAGACGGGTGGCCCCGGCATCCAGTATGCTGATGCCAAGGGTTTCCCCGACCTTTGTTCCGGATTCGATTCTTTTCTTGATTTCAGCAATGACAAAGTCCGAGCAATGCCTGTCCAGCGCATTGATTGCCGCCATTCGGACATACATGACAGGATCGGTCACCGCAGTTACGATGCTGGCTGCCGATTCCAGTTCCGGCAAGTGGGACAGGGCTGTGTAAACGGAAAATTTCAATGACTTTTCAAGATCTTTCCGGCCGGCAATGGTCAGCAGGTCGCCAACCGCCTTCTGGGGGATGGTTCTGGCTGCAAGCCTTAACAGGTTGACCATAAGGTCCGTGTCCGGGCTGTCGATGCTGGCACGCAGGGCGTCTGCCACCCGGTCCCCCTGATCTGAGAAGTATAAAAACGCCTCATGGCGGTCCTGTAGATTATCCGCGCCCAGAAGTTTTAAATGGGTGGTCATTGCATCCTGTTTCTCTTCCGGATCAGGTTGGTCCTCGGTGGTTTCCGTTGAAACTCCGGCAGGTTCCGGTTCCGGGGGAATCTCTTTTTGAGGAGAGGGTTCTCCGGCAGGCACAGGAGCTTCATCTGGCTGGAGTCTTTCCTCAAGCATGTCAATGGCATCCAGGACATCCAGGTCGCACTTGTCCGTTGCCGCCACCTGTTTTAACCGCTGGAGTGCCATGGGTGTTGCCATTCTTTCCAGGGCCTTGACCGATTCCTGCTTCAGGGCGGCATCATCGTAAAATATGAATTCAGCCACATCATCTATCAGGCTTTCAAGCTTTAATTTTCCGACGACTCTGAGTATGCGGTTTAACAATTCCCCTTTGGTCTCTTTGGACAGGATATGCTTAAGCAGCGGGGTTAGCTGTCTGATCTGATCCGGCGTACTGTGCACAAGGAGAATTCCGGCAAAGGCATAGTTAATATGTGCCCTGTCCGTGGTGAGCTGAAAAATACGTTGACGCAGGGGGTGATCCGGGGGGGTGGTTTCCATGAGAAAAGAGAGCAGTTCAAGGGCTGCCTTGTCAGATGCCAGTGCAAGCACCTCAATGGCAGCTTCCTGTTCTGCATCCGGGCGCCGGGACAGGCTGTTCAGCGCCTCTTTTGCCTCTTGGAACCTTGCGGTCTTGACCAGATGTTTAAGATCAGGGATAAAATCACCCATTCCATACCTCCTGTGCATTTCTATTATTAGTGCTTAAACGAAAATTATCAGTGTTTGAACGAAAACTCCCCCTCTGCCGCGTTGCTGCATCTAAAATCCTCTTGTACTATTCGTACACTCCGGTTTCAGATTCTCCCGCGCCTTTCATCCGGGCAGGTTTTCATCCAATCACGGGTTTGAGAGCCGTTTTCCGGTTTTGTTCTAGTACCCGTCGGGGTTTTTCTGCTGCCAGTTCCAGGTGTCTTTACACATGTCATTTAATGTTTTCTCTGCTTTCCACCCCAGTTCCTTCTCAGCCCTGGACGGATCCGCCCAGCAGGCAGCAATATCACCGGGCCGCCGCGGAGCAATCTCATAGGGAATATCGTGACCGCAGGCATCTTCAAATGCATGAATCATATCAAGGACGGAATAGCCCTTGCCGGTTCCCAGGTTGTACGTCAGTAAGCCCGGGGATTTCATCAGCTTCGGCAGGGAGCGGATATGGCCCAGGGCCAGGTCTGTGACGTGGATATAATCCCGGACCCCAGTGCCGTCCTCCGTGGTATAGTCATTCCCAAATACATTCACCCGGGGCAGGCTGCCCACGGCAACCCGTGCGATATAGGGCATCAGGTTGTTGGGAATATCATTGGGATCCTCGCCGATATTTCCGCTGGGATGGGCGCCCACCGGGTTGAAATAGCGGAGCAGGGCAATGTGCCAGCTGTTGTCTGAAACAAAAAGATCCCTGAGAATCTCTTCGATCGTCAATTTGGTTCTTCCGTATGGGTTGGTTGCCGACAACGGGAAATCTTCGGTAATGGGAAGGCTTGCCGGGTCACCGTAAACCGTTGCGGAGGAAGAGAATACAATTGTCTTAACCCCGGCGTCTCCCATGGCATTGAGAAGGTTCAGGGTGCCGGTGATATTATTTTGGTAATAGGCAAGGGGCATTTCCACGGATTCGCCTACGGCCTTGAGGCCGGCAAAGTGGATGACGGCATCAATGTTATGATTCCGGAATACAGAGCGGAGGGCTTCGGCATCCAGGAGGTCCATTTCAATAAATTCGGGCGCCTTGCCGGTGATTTTTTCTATCCGGTTCAAGGATTCACGGGAGCTGTTGGAAAGGTTGTCCACCACAATTACCTTATACCCCCGGTTCAGCAGTTCAACACAGGTATGGCTGCCGATATAACCGGCGCCCCCGGTCACTAGAATATTCATCAAATTTCCTTGTAAGGTTTGAAACCAACAGATTTTCTGTAAGCTGCTTTCTGAAACAGCTTTTCACACATCCTACATTGTTTGCACGCTTTTGTACAGGTAGTGACAGTATTAAAAAAATCGGGCTCAAGGGCCTTGTTGCCGATATGGAAGCGATCTGCCATAAAAGCGGTTGCATCCATGAGGTCCAGGAGGTTGCCGTCAAAGGATTGATCAAGATAAGCATTAATGCACCGAGCAAGAAAGCCCGGGCCAAGGGTTCTGCCGCAAAGCTTGATAGTATCTGCTACGCCACGGTACCGGGCCGTGTCTTCCGGCCGTATAAACGGGGACTTCAAAAAGCGGTGGGGGTGTTTAAAGAAGTATGAGTGACAGCCTGCGGTTCTGTTGATCATCCAGGTGGCTTCCCGGACCAGGCCTGTATTGGACAGTGCAATCTGGGCATCATGGGCCGGTTTGAAGGGGCAGTGCAGGATGCAGCCTTCATTGGCAAGCAGTTCCAACCGGATTCCGGGGATTTGTCTTTTTGTGTTCGAAGCCAGTGCGTTTAACGCATGAAGATCTCGGTTTAAGGATCTGTCAATCAACAGGCGGCCCGGGAGTTTGAAGCGGGTCTGCTCAATAATCTCTGTATAGGCCGCCACCTTATCCGGGCTGTCCATCATGCAGTTTACACCGGGAACCGCCTCCAGGGCAGGGATAACCTCATGTCCTGTGCGGTCCAGGGCATTTGCCAGGTAGAAATCCGAAATGACCAGGCCGGTGATACCCACCTGCGCGTTAAGACGGGAGATTCGATCCAGAAAACGGTTTAATGCGGCAGCATCCGTGTAAAGGCCAGGGGGAAGAAACCGGGTATTCACCAGCAGGTATTTTTTGACCTTGCCCAGTGGAACAAGTGTCTTCTCCAGGATATCCTCACTCTGGCGGTTATGGGGAACCCTGATTCTTGAGTCCAGGACAGGTTCGCCCGGCCCGGAGGGCAAGGGAAAATATACAGATGCCAGAGACGAACTCCGTTCTGCTAAAAAACCGGCATAATCCGGGTCCGGAATAAAAGGGACAGATAGTTTCATGATGGTCCCGTCTATAGTATGTCATTGAAAATTTGGCAATATTATAGGATAAATTTGTTATATTTCGTATAAAAATACAATACCCTGACATTGACAGGCCATAATGCATGGTTAAAATTAGGCTATTCAGGCAAAATATCCCTGAAAATCTATACAATTGAATAAGGAGAGTTTTACAATGATTGAGTTGACAGATCCTGCCAAATCGCAGATCAATGACTATTTCCAGGGGAAAGAACCGACCCCTATACGGATTTTTCTTAACTCCGGCGGCTGAGGCGGCCCTTCCCTTGCCATGGCTCTGGATGAGCCTAAAGATACTGACGATTCTTTTGATATTAAAGGTCTTAAATTTGTCGTGGATAAAGACTTCATGGAAAAAGCCGAAACAATCAAGATCGATTTCACCGGAATGGGATTTCACCTTGATTCAAACATCGACCTGGGACAGGGCGGTGGCTGCGGCGGATGCGGTTCCAGCGGTTCCTGCGGCGACTAACTCCGGCAGCGGCTTAGGAATTTAAGTCATTTAATAAAAAGGTGTCCTGCAATAAATTGCAGCGACACCTTTTTTGTTTTTGTGGGGCCCGGGGGCTACCTGAAGGCAAAAACAGAGGATCTGAGCCGGTTAACAAGGTCCATATCCGGTGAAAAGGGATTTGTCACAGGCGGGGGAGCGGGCAGGATATCCCGGAATCCCATTGCCTCAATATTCAGGTTGTAAGCCCTGATCATAAGGGTTTCAAGGTTGATTACATCTTCGATGTTATAAGCCAGAAGGGTGTCAAGAGCCCCGGGATTTCCGGTTTTACAATACTCCTGCCAGAGAACGACTGCGAAACTGCCGTCCACCCCATCCAGGTCTCCCCGGTTGATTCCCATGGCCGTTTCACAGCGTTTTAACCCGCCCTTAAATCCCAAACTGCCCAAAACGTATCTCAGGTCGATGTGTGCCTGGTCCAAAGGGCAGTCCATGCGCGCCCTGATGAACGGCAGGTCAAAGGTTTTTCCGTTATAAGTGATGATGAGTCCGTAGGTCAGGATATCTGCAGGGAACTCATCCAGGTTATCCCCCTGTACATAGTAACGGACCGATGTCCCGTCATACAGGGCAATGGTGGTGATTTCATCCCAGGGTGAGAGCCCTGTGGTTTCAATATCCAGAAAAACAGCGCGCTGCCTGAACTTGTTGAATAACCTGTACTGCTGCCCTGCTGGCAGGGCTAATGCAAAATACTTTGCATCTCCTTGGGCCAGCCTCTTTCTGGACTCAAGAATACCGGTGCGGATAGTGTCGTTCTTTTTTCCCGGTTTGTCCAGTTTTTCCAGGGCATCCGTCCAGGTGAGAATTCCCCTTTGCCAAAGCTTTTGCTCTGTTGCCGGCCCGACCTCGGGCAGGTGGCAGAATGTATATTCCAGCATATTTTTTCCCCTAAGGGATCGCGCAAAAATAACTTCACTTCGTTCTGTTCACAAAAACCCTTAAAACATTGGGTATTTTGCAAACAGAATGTGAACTAATTCTTGCGCGATCCCTAAGCCAAGTTAAAGTTTGACCCCTTATACCCCGAATGATTAAAAGAGAACAGGGGATATGACAATTGCCGGAAAAAAAATTAAATGACAGAGACGGTAGGCGGCAGTTGGATTAATTAACCTGGTCCCCGGCTTGACCCGCATAATTGGTCATGATAGCCTTGATATTACAATTATCGAACCTTTATTTTGGGAAAATGCCATGTGCCGACAAAGCTGTGAAAAATCTCCTGTAAATCCATGGGTAACCCCGGGCCGTTTTTTTCTCCTTCTTTTTATATTATTTTCAATGGCTTTTTTATCCGGGTGCGGGGAAAAGGAAAAAGGCGATGAGGAACTGGTGCTTGGGAATTGGACCCAGTACCGGAACCGGGCCTATATCCTCCTGATCATCAATCCCAAGGGAACCTGGAATTCATCTGTGAGAATTGCCGATGTTACTTCAAAAATCGTCAGTTCCAAAGGGAACGCAACCGGATCCTGGCATATGGAAGAGGGGCAGCTCATTTTTACGGTGGTTGAATCCGATATTGAAGAAATCTGGGAAAAAAACGATACCAGTTTTTTTGAAATAGTGGAGTTGGGTGAGCGGCTTATGCTGCTCAAGGAAGAAAACGGCCGGGTGGGTGAATGGAAAAAAACAAGCGGGAAAAAGGGTGCTGCCGATGAGGGCGATCTGGCAAAAATTATCGACATGGCCCCCTATGCGGTGAACCTGAATAAAAACAGTTCCAATGAGCAGGACCGCTATCTTTGCCTGAGCATGCAGCTGGTGCTGAAGGAACTGATGCCGGACCAGGAAATTCCCAACTTCCACCCAAGGGCTAGGGATGCGGCTATTCTTTTTTTAAGTTCTCTGGTTTACGGGGATGTGGAAAATTTTGAAAAAATCAAAGCCCAGAAAGTTAAACTGGTGGATGTACTCAACCCGTATATGGACGGGTTCATCAAAGACATAGAGATTGAACAGGTGATCATTGCCACCTCTGTCACCAAGGTTGAAGAGTTCATCATCGAGCATACCATCGGCAAAGAGGGTGAAGAAGGGGCTGCCGGAGAAGAGGGCGGTGGCGATGACGGCGCTGAAAAAAGCACCTAAGGGATCGCGTAAGAATTAGTTCACATTCTGTTTGCAAAATACCCAATGTTTTAAGGGTTTTTATAAACAGATCAGGTGAAGTTGTTTTTGCGCGATCCCTAATGAAATGTCCAGGCTAATCCGTTGATTTTATCACAAGGATAAGTCCGGATTTGATTGTTATCCGGGCTGTGGGACCTGCAAAACAATTGCTGACTCCCAAAGTACTGCCCTGGACCAGGGTTTTGTCTGTCAGCGGGTATTCCAGCCCCTCCAATGTCAGTCCCGTGACTTTATCCGATACCGGTATTATTGAGAGCAGTTCTCCGGGAGTGCCGCGGATGATTATCTCTGAGCCGGTAAGATGGATTTCATTGTGGGCATCCATGATTCTGCCTTTAACCCCCCGGTCTAGAAGGGTGCGAAGTAAAAAAACATTGGCCAGTGTATGATCAAGCCGGTGGCCGGTTACCCCGGTCAGTATTATTTCACGGCTTCCCCGGTCGATTGCATGGGTGATACACAACTCAGTGTCGGTTGAATCCTTGCGTGCCGGATACCGGTGCACGGGGATATTTTTCAACGAGAAAAAATCTTCTGCTTCAACACTGATGGAATCAAGATCCCCGATTATCCCGTGGGGACAGATGTTGAGTTCATGAAGATGAACAGCCCCCCCGTCTGCAGCGAGTATCAGATCTGCGCTGTGCAGTTGGGACAGGATGGCCGGGGTCGGGATGAAATTTCCGTTTGCCACAATTACTGATTTCATGGCACTTGAATACCAGAAAAGAAAAGGATTGAAAACCGGTAATATTATGGATATTCCCATATCCCGCCTTGACACCGGGGCCCGGAGTTTATATTTTCCCATGCAATGAATCCTTTTAAGCGAATAAATACATATATATTTTTGGAACTCATTCCGCCCTTTGTCATCAGCCTGTTCTTTCTGACCTTTGTTTTCCTGATGACCAGAATTCCGGAGATCACCAATATGGTGGTCAATTATAACACCGACGTTGTCGATATCCTCCTGATGATCGGTTTTACCATTCCCAGGTTTATGGAATTTACCATACCCATGTCCGCCATGATTTCCATCCTCCTGACCTTTATGCGCATGTCAGGGGAAAATGAAATTGTGGCCCTGAAAGGGGCCGGCATGTCCCTGTATAAATTATTGCCTCCGGTTTTGGTCTTTGCGGTGCTTGCAACGGTTTTAAATATGTGGGTGACGGTATTCGGGGTCTCCTGGGGCAAGCTATCCCTTAAAAAGAAGAGTATTGAAATTGCCAGGTCAAGTATTGACGCCGCCCTTCAGGAGCGGCAGTTCAACTCCCAGCTGACGGACATCATGATCTATGTCTCCTATGTGGACATGAAGACCCGCGAACTCAAGGATGTGTTTATAGAAGACAGGCGGACACCCGGGGTGATTTCAATTTCAGTGGCCCCCAGGGGCAAGCTCATCCGCCTGGATGATGAAAAGGTATATACCATAAGACTGTTTGACGGAATGATTAACCAGGTCAACTCCGATGACAGTAATGTGACCAATATTAACTTTGGTCATTATGACATCAATATTGATCTGATGAGTATGCAGAAGGGCGGGCCCAAAAAGCTGCAAAAGGAACTGGATGAACTCTCCCTTCACGAGCTGGTACAGCATATAAGGGCCGGAATTAAGGATCCGGCCCTTCGGAGCGAGGCGCTGATGGTGCTCCATGAAAAATTTTCCATTCCCTTTGCCTGTCTTTCGCTGGGTCTTCTGGCCTTCCCCCTGGGGGTGCAGTCCATGTCCCTGAGGCGGTCATCCGGTTTCAGTATGGGGATATTTTTCTTCCTGCTCTACTATTTCCTGCTGGCCGCCGGCTGGTCTGCCGGAGAAACCGGACATTACCCGCCTTTTATCGGGATGTGGCTGCCTAACGTGGTTATGGGAGTTGCCGGCATATATCTGCTTGTACGAAATGCCAAGGAAAAACCGGTCCGCCTGCCCCGGGTGGTCAGGCAGGGCCTGGATGTTGTCCGCAAACGATTTAAAAAAAGTTTTGATGCCCCATGATGAAGTGCCTGCACCGATACTGGCTTAAAGAGTTTTCGAGATTCTTTATTATGATCCAGACAATGATTTTGGTTCTGTTCGTGTTTATCGATTATCTGTCCAGGATGGATAAATTTTTAAAATCGGATATCGGCATGGCCAAGGCGCTTTGGTACGTGTTACTCAAACTGCCGTTTATGTTTGTCCAGCTTACACCGGCCAGTCTGCTTCTGGCCGTGATCGCGGCTTTCGGCATCATGAACCGGAACGCTGAGCTTACCGCTTTAAAGTCTTCCGGAATCTCAGTTTACTTTCTTGTAAAACCGGCACTTCTTGCCGGCGGGGTGCTGGCAGGTGTGATGTTTCTTTTAGGGGAAACCCTGATACCCATTTCCATGTCCAAAGCCAACTATATCCGGTACCAGGAAATGGATGGCGGACCGAAAATTTCACAGGGGCGCAAAGATATCTGGATAAAATCGGGAAAAGACCTGGTTCATATCAATTTTTTTGATCCGGTTCAAAAACGGGTGGCCGGTATTACCTCTACAACCATGGGGGAGGATTTCCGGATCATCTACCGCATGGATGCCCGGGACGGCTGGTATGAAAACGGCCTCTGGCTTTTTGAAGGCGTCACTGAGCAGGTCTATGATCCTGAAAAAGATGATTATGATATCACCATCCTGCCCAGAAAAATCCTTGAGATTAAACTCAAACCCGAAGACTTGGGGCAGATGGCTTTGAAAACCAATGAGATGAGCTTCTCTGAACTGCGCCGATATGTGCAGAAGGTGGTGGCCGAAGGGTATGACGCCACCACTTACAAGGTAGATATGAACGGGAAGCTTGCCTTTCCCTTTATCTGTGTCATTATGGCCCTGACTGGCGCTGCAACCGGGATGCGGTCTTTTGTGAAAAATAATCTGCCCGTGGCCATTGCCGTCGGCGTCGTGATCTGTTTTCTCTACTGGTTCATGTACGGCTTCTGTGTTTCCCTAGGGTATGCAAAAATTTTACCGCCACTGGTTGCCGCCTGGGTCGGGAACCTGGTTTTTTTATGTCTCGGCTCTATCTATCTGATCAATTCGGAATAAATCCGGGTGTCCATGATTATTTTATATCATATTCTTGTCACGGTTTTGCTTGTTCTGGCACTGCCGGTCCTGCCCCTGGTCTGGATATTCTCCGAAAAAAGGCGGGCAAACCTGCTCCAGCGGCTGGGGCTTAGAACCGGTATCCCCCTGAAGGGAAAAGGCTGCTCCAGGGTATGGGTGCATGCCTTATCCGTGGGAGAGGTAAACTCGTCTTTACCGTTTGTCACCGGCCTAAAGCAGAGAATGCCGGATACTGAGATCGTTTTTACCGCCTCCACCCGGACGGGATATGACACAGCCCTGAGATTAATGGCACCGGACAGGGAAGGATCCCCCGTGTCCGTGATCGGTTATTTCCCTTTTGATGTGTGGGTATCGGTGATGCTGATTTATGCCAGGATTGCCCCTGACTCGGTCTGCCTGGTCGAAACCGACCTCTGGCCGGGGTTTCTCTCCATTATGAAAGGAAAAAATGTTCCTGTCCACTTAATCAATGCCAGGCTGTCGGACAGGTCTTTGGACGGCTATTTGAAACTGGGCAGGTTTGCAAATTTGTTTTTTTCTCCTTTAACCCATGTCATGGCCCAGACCCAGAAGGATGCCTCAGGCTTTCAAAGGCTGGGTATTAAGGCATCGCGTATTTCCGTTACTGGCAATATAAAATTCGATCAGCCATGTATCCCCATGACGGATATCGAAATTAAAAGAATGAGGGAGCGCTTTGGTGTCCTCTCCGGGCAGCCGGTCTGGATTGCCGGCAGTACCCACAGGGGAGAGGAGGAAATGATAGCGGCGGCTTTTTCAGAGGCCAGAAAACACCAGCCCGGCCTGAAGTTGATCATCGCACCCAGGGATCCTGCCAGAAGCCGGCGATTGATGGGATCATTAGACGGCTCAGGCCATCTCTCCGCGTCTCTTTCTGATGGGGAGGCCCGGAAGCGGGAGGCGGATATTGTTTTCATAGATACCATGGGGGAGCTTGCCCGGGCTTATGGCATCTGTGATCTTGCCTTTGTGGGCGGCTCACTTGTTGAACGGGGAGGTCATAACCCCCTGGAGCCTGCCATGTTCGGAAAGCCCGTGTTGTTCGGTTTCCACATGACGGACTTTCACGAGGTGGCAGACCAGCTCGTAGATGCCGGCGGGGCAATCCGGGTCCGGGATCAGGACAGGCTGGCCGTGCAGGTACAGGCATTGTTGACCGACACTCCATTAAGGAAGCAGATGGGAGCAGCCTGCCGTGAGGTCTTTTTAAATAACTCCGGGGCAGTCGGCAGGACCCTTGACATCATAACAGGAGACAGCAGTGATTAAATCCCTGTTGGCACATCTTGAGAAAAGGATCACGGATATCTCCGGAAAGGATTATTCCCCGGCCCCTCTCTCCTTTGAGCAGGTATTGGTCTTTTGTTCCCGGATCTACCAGGTTGTCACAAAGCTCCGCCTGTGGGGGTATGAGAAAAAAATTATTAAGCAGCAAAACCTGCCCTGCTTAGTTATTTCCATAGGCAATATCACGGCCGGGGGGGCCGGCAAGACCCCCATGGCGGTTTATCTGGCTGAGACTCTGATGGAGATGGGCTACCGGCCCGCCGTCCTGAGCCGCGGGTATAAAGGGAGGCTTGATAAGTACTCGGCCGGAATTGCCGGAGACGGCGAGCAGGTGCTTATGGATGCCGAAACCGCTGGGGACGAGCCTTTTATGATGGCCGGACGGAAACGTTTCCCGGTTATCGTCGGCAGGAACAGGTATCTGGCGGGCCAGCTGGCGCTGGAAAGGCTGGATGTGGATGTGTTCATTCTGGATGACGGGTTTCAGCACATGGCATTGGCACGTGACCTGAACCTGGTATTGTTTGATCACGACCGCCCCCTTGGCAATGGCCGGATGCTGCCTGCAGGCCGGCTCAGGGAAACACCGGGTATGTCCGCCGGAAGGACCCACGGGGTGATTCTTACCCGGTGCCCGGATGGCAGTCAGGGCGACCCAGAACCAAAGGCACCCTTACACGGGGTCTACCGGGGAACACCTTTATTCAGGACCTGTCATAAACCATTCCTGCTGAACTTTTTTTCCGGCACCAATAGCGGGGTTCGTCCCGGTTGCCTTGGAAAGCTGAAAAACAAAAAAGCGGTGCTGTTTTCGGGAATTGCAAAAAACCGGGCATTCAGGGAGACTGTGACTGAATTCGGTGTAAAGGTTCTGAAGCATCTTGAATTTATGGATCATTACAGGTATAAGAGGGCTGATTTTTTAAAGATTCGGAATCAAGCCACGGAGTCGGGAGCGGAATTGATTCTGACCACGGAGAAAGACTGGGTTAAAATGGACAGAACCTTTGCCTGGAAAACGGATCTGGCAGTGATCGGCATTCGGATAGAGTTTGAAAATCCAGGCGCTTTTAACCGGTTTTTAAAGTCAAAATTAAATACATGAGCAATAACCATATTTACAGACAGCCGGGACCTATGGTCTGGTGTGTCGGACGCCTGCCCCTGGGTCTGGCTGATTTCTGCAACCGGCCAGGACCCCGATGACATATATCAGACTCAAAGACAGTGTTGACGCACGGATCGTTATCCGGGCAGCCAACTGGGTGGGGGATGCCATCATGACAACGCCGGTGGTAAGGGCGGTGCGCAGACAATACCCCTCTGCCCATATCACGGTCCTGGCCAAACCCTGGGTGGTTCCGGTTTATGACACCAATCCCCATGTGGATGAGGTGATGGTTTATGAAAATACCGGGCGCCATAAAATGGGAATGGGAACCCTCCGGCTGGCCCGCGACATACGGAAACGGGATTTCCATCTGGCCGTGTTGATGCAGAATGCATTTGAAGCTGCCCTCCTGGCTTTTCTGGCCGGGGTGCCCGAACGGCTGGGGTACAACACAGACGCAAGGGCCCTTCTTCTGAACCGCTGCGTTAAAATGGATCCCGCTCTGAAAAAAAAGCACTTGATCGATTACTATATTGCCATTCTTACGGGTTCGGGAATATCGTCTGCCGGAAGGGAACTGGAGCTGTATATAGGTTCTGCGGATAAGGTTTGGGCCGACAGTTTTTTACATGAGAACCGGCTGGGGCAATCGGCTCCGGTTATCGGTATTAATCCCGGCGCCACCGGAGGGACGGCCAAACAATGGTTTCCTGAACGATATGCCCGGCTGGCACAGGTCTTTAAGGAGACGTACGGGACCAAAGTGGTGATCTTCGGCGGACCGGCAGACCATTCGCTGGGAGAAGAGATCTCTGCCGCGGCACCCGGGGCCTGTATCAATATGGCCGGTAAAACCAGCCTGTCCAGAGCCTTTGCACTGATCGGCAGGTGTGACCTGTTTGTGACCAACGATTCCGGACTCATGCATGCGGCAGCTGCCCTGGATATAAATCAGGTGGCGGTGATCGGATCAACAGATTATATTGCCACTGCACCGGCCAATGCCAACAGCATCATGGTCAGGGAACCGGTTCACTGCAGCCCTTGCCTTAAGGATGAATGCCCCATTGACCACCGGTGTATGGACCGCATCACAGTGGATGCCGTTTTTAAGGCCGGCAGGCGCTTTTTGCGATCATAAGGAGGATACGCTGAACCGTCAGAACACATCGGCCCGGTTTGACAGGGTAAAAAGAATACTCATCGTAAAACCCAGTGCCCTTGGGGATATTGTCCACTCCTTGCCCTTTCTTAATGCCGTGAAGCAACGCTTTCCCGCAGCGGAGATTGACTGGGTCGTCGCCCATGGTCTCCACACCTTTTTGGAAGGGCACCCTATGATCAACAGGCTGTGGGTGATTAAAAAAGACCAGTGGAAGAGACCGGGCAATTTGCGGCAGACCCTGAGTGAAATAAACCAGCTTCGCAAAGACCTGGGGGCCAGGGGGTACGACGTTTGTATCGACCTGTCGGGACTGTTCCGATCCGGTCTGATTTCAGGTTTCTCAAAGGCTCCGGTCCGATTGGGATTTAAAGAATCCGATGAGGGCAGCCCCTTTTTTTATACCCATAAGATCCACGGGAGCATGGGTATCCATGCCATTGACCGGTACCTGAAGATTGCAGCGTTCATGGGCTGCCGGACAGATGA
>JAKSAX010000514.1 GCA_022361395.1 Desulfobacterales bacterium
CATGTCATTCTGGACCGATCCCATGGCCCAGGCCAGTGAGGGAAAATGGCTGGGATGGTGGACCATCTTCTACTGGTGCTGGTGGATCGCCTGGGGACCCTTTGTGGGGGGATTTGTGGCGCGTATTTCCAAGGGCAGGACCATCAGGGAATTTATCTTCGGTGTGGTCTTTGTTCCCCTGGTCATCACCTTTGTCTGGTTTAACGTGGTCGGCGGCAGCGCCCTGCATGCTGAATTTACAGGGGCCCTTGAAATGTACAAGGCCATCAGCGCGGATTCCGGCTCCGGCATATTTACACTTTTAACCAACTATCCCCTGGGCAGCCTGATCTCTGTTGTCGTGTTTTTCAACCTGATCGTCTTTCTGGTCACCTCGGCGGATTCAGCCTCTTTTTTCGTGGCCATGATTATTTCAGGCGGAGAGCTTGAACCCGGCACGCCCATTAAGCTGCTCTTCGGTTTTCTCATCGGCTCCATTACTGTTGTCCTGCTGATTACCGGCGGCCTCAAGGCCCTTCAGACCGCATCCATAGTGGCGGCCCTGCCCTTTGCCTTTGTCATGGTGGGGATGGTTGCCTCCACCTTTATTTTATTAAAAAAAGAAAAAGTTTAAGGAATGAACATGAGTACTGCCAATACATTTTGCGATGCCGGCACCAGGCGGCTGCCCCGGATGAAGATCGTGGGGGAAAGCGATCTTCCCAGGATCCACCAGGCAAGCATTGAATTGCTGGAAACCACCGGCGTCGAGTTTGAGCATGAAAAGGCCCTGGAGATCTTTAAGGCACACGGGGCCAGGGTTGACGGGAAAAGGGTGTTTATCCCCGGTGCCATGGCTGAAACGGCCATGGCACAGGCACCTTCCGTATACCGGCATGAGGCCAGGAATCCGGAGAATTCCGTTACAATCGGTGACGGCATCGCCCCCCATCCCAATGTGGGCTGCGTATTTGTTGAAGACCTGGACAGGGGAAAACGCCCGGGGGTATTGGAAGATTATGCAAACTTCCAGAAGATGTCCCAGGCCAGCGATATCTGCAAACTGACCGGCGCCACCCCCATCGCCCCCAGTGATGTGGAGGCGTCGGAACGGGCCCTGTACATGCTCCATGAGACCATCCGCCATACGGATAAACCGCTCATCGGCAGCTGCACCGTGGCCAAGAAGGCGGAAGAGTCGCTGAACCTGGTGGAAATGGTTTTCGGGAAAGACTTCATGCGGGATCACTATTGTGTGGGGGTGAGCACAAATCCCTTGAGCCCCCTGAAGTATGCCACGGAAACCCTGGACACCATCATTGCCTATGCAGGCAGGAGGCAGCCGGTTTACCTGCTGCCCTGCGCCATGGCCGGGGTGACCTCGCCCATGACCCTGTTCGGTTCCATTGTCCAGCAAAATACCGAGGTGCTGGCCGGAAACGCCCTGATCCAGCTCATCAGCCCTGGCTCTCCTGTGGTGTACTGCCCGGCCTCCACCATGGCGGACATGCGGACGGCCATCTGCGCCTATTCACCGCCGGAACAATTCCTCATCAACTCCACCTGCCTGCAGATGGCCATTGATTTTTACAGGATTCCCACCCGGATCATGGCCGGGATGACCGATTCCAAGGAACCGGATATCCAGGCCGGGTTCGAAACCATGCAGAACATGCTCATGGGGCTGGCCTCCGGCGGGCATATGGTGGAACAGGTGTTCGGGGTCCTGGATGCCATCATGACCATCTCCTATGAAAAGTTCGTCATTGACGAGGAGATGATGAGCCGGGTGATACGGATCTGCGAAGGGGTGGATACCTCCGATGCCCAGATGTCCCTGGACGTGATGAAAGAGGTGGGCCCCGGGGGCAGCTACCTCTCCCATCCCGATACCTATGCCCGGTTCAAGGACCAGTGGCTTCCCACCCTGTCCTGCTGGACCTCCTATGACAAGTGGGAGTCATCCGGAAAGGAGAGTATCCTCACCCGGGCCAACAGGAGGGTCAAGGAGATCCTGGCCTCCCGCCCGGAGATGATGATTTCAACGGAACTTGACAATGATCTGAAAACCTATATGGAGAGTGTGAGGGGGGAATGAATAATTCTTAAGCCTTTCCGGTCCGGGCTTCTTAGTTCGTAGGGAAGCCCGGATCATATTGACCTTGTCATGGTGGATTTGGTATGAATTCCAGTGCACGGAAAGACAAAGCGCACCATCAATCAACTGAAGGATGATGTAAATGACCATTTCTCCGCAGAGTTTTTTTGATAACGCCGTCATGGGAATCCTGGGAGTGGACAGCCAGGGTATCGTTCAATATATCAACAGCCATGCCGGAAATATGCTTTATCCGGAACTTGCTCCGGGAAAGGCACTCAAGCTTTTTGACCCCTTCCTGGCCGGCCAGGTCAGTATCTGCCTTAAAAAACGCCGCAGTTTTCATACCTTTTATGTGGTAATACGGGGCAACACCCTGGCTGTAACCGTTACGCTGACAGAGGACGGCAGCTGCGCAGACGGGGTGGTCTGCTTTATCCAGGATCTGGCCGTGGTTGAAAAGGCTGCCTGGAAACTTCCCAATATCCGGGAGATGAAACTCCAGTTCCAGACCCTGGTGGATCACAGTTATTACGGTATCTACATCCTGGACGGAAGCGGCATTGTACTTAAGGTGAACGATGTGGCGGCCGGCCTTATCGGGATGGAAAAAGAGCAGATGGTCGGTATGGATATCCGCTTCCTTGCAGATGACGGAATCGTGGACCAGGCGCTGACCCCGACTATTTTAAAAAGCAAGAAACCCCTGACCCGGCCCCTTTATGTGGTCAAGCGGAACAAGTATATCATGGCATCGGGCATGCCTATCCTGGATGATGAGGGCAATATCCTGTTTGTGGTGGTCATTGAGCATGACATGACCATTGTAAAGGAACTGAGGACCCAGCTTGAGCGTGCCAGGGAAGTGGCTGAAACCATAAAAAGCGAGTTGTCCGACCGCAACCTTCTGGAGATGCGGGACAGCAAAATCATTGCCGATTCCCCGGCCATGACCCAGGTGCTCACCGTGCTTTTAAAACTCGCTAAAATGGATGCCTCCAACATTCTCATCACCGGGGAATCCGGAACGGGTAAAGGATTCTTATCAAAATTCATCCACAAAAACGGGACCCGTAAAACCAAGCCCTTTATATCGGTCAATTGTGCGGCCCTGCCGGATATGCTTTTGGAGGCCGAGCTGTTCGGCTATGAAAAAGGGGCGTTTACAGGGGCATCGGATACGGGAAAAGCCGGGCTTTTCGAGCTGGCCAACCAGGGCACTATTTTTCTGGATGAGATCGGGGACCTTCCCTTTTCCGTGCAGGCTAAGCTGCTGAAATGCCTGGATGACGGTGAACTCCGGCGGCTGGGAGGGACCAAGGCCATTAAGGTGGACTGTATCGTCATCGCCGCTACCAACCATAATCTTGAGGAGCTGGTCCAGCGGAAAAAATTCCGCCAGGACCTTTATTTCCGTCTTAATATCTTTCCGGTTCATGTCCCGCCGCTGAGGGAACGGCGGGAGGACATCCTCCAGATCTCCCAGTTTTATCTCAAGAAGTACAACAAGCACTATAAACAGAAAAAACAATTTTCGGAAAAATGCATTGAACAGCTCCAGACCTATGATTTTCCCGGCAATGTCAGGGAACTGAAAAACATAATTAAAAACGCAGTTGTCATAAAAGAGAAAAATGTATTAACCAAGATTCTTCCCTCAAACACTATCCGGTCCTCCCCCAGGGGGCGAACAGCATCCAGACCCGTAAAGCCCCTGCATTCCGCGGGCCTGAATGAAGAACTCATGGCCTTTGAGCGGAAAAAACTGGAACAGGCCCTGAACAAACACGATTCCACACGCGGTCTTTCGGAATACCTGAGGATCAGCCAGTCCACGGTGGTCCGCAAATTGAAAAAACACGGGCTTTCCGTGGATTAGACAGGGCAAGCAGGGTTTTTCCCGGTTGCTGGCCTGGAAACTGGAAGAGGCTCCGGAAGGCTTTGCAGAATCTCTTATTTGGGTACCGCCCGGATTTGTTCGTAAATGCACGCTAAGGGATCGCGTAAGAATTAGTTCACATTCTGTTTGCAAAACACCCAATGTTTTAAGGGTTTTTATAGACAGATTAGGTGAAGTTATTTTGGCGCGATCCCTAAGAGATTTTAATCAGTTTGGAATCGAATCTTAACTTTTAGTACAAAGATTCGTATCAAATGTGTGTAAATAAAAGTTGAAAGCCTAAGGCCGCCGTTCTTGATGGTTTTTTTGGTCAGGGGTTTGCCTGATTTGTCGTAGGTAAATTCGGAACGGACCGTGATACCGTCGATGGTCTTTTCAAATTCTCTGAGCTGGCCCACGGCACTGTGTCCGACTGGATTTTGCTCCGTAACAAATATAAAAGGGTGCTCTTTTTATGGCAATTCGAAATCAACGATGCAGAATCCGGGGTGTCACCGGAATTGCTCTACATTAGTTGATGCTGAAAAACCTATATTCCAGATTGGGTCGGCAGGCTCTATAATAGGTACGCTGTCGGCCTTAATCTGTATATCAGCAAAAAATAATCAACGAGCCACCGGAGCAGCTTGCTGATGTTCATTCCTGCAGCACTTAGAATCGCATTTATCCGGTCACCTTCTTTGCCTTTTAACCGGTTTCGATCCATTCGATGTTCTTGTTTCAAATGTCCGATACTGGGCTCGACGGCTGCACGTCTTTTCATCCAACGCCATAAGCTCTTTGGTGTTCGACCTCTTCGAACCTTGTCGACATGAACCTCAATCTCTCCCTTGTAACCATGTCCGCGATAACCTCTATCAACAAATGCCCGATTCGGCTTTTTTGCAACTCGCGCAACCTGATCCAAGGTTCGAGATAGGGTGTGTCCGTCATAGGGATTGCCATGTATTGCCAGAGCGCCAACAAACCAACAACCACGGCTCGTTGTTGCCACACTGACTTTACAGCCGAATTCGTAGCGTTTATGTGCCTTTCCTTTACTGATGCATTCCACCTGCGGCTCATGAACGCTGTAGACTTTATTTTTATCCTTCTTTTTCTGGCTCCAAATTCGGGTGGCCACATTTAAAAGTGTAGCCATCTCCTCATCTGGATTCTGGTATTTTCTTTGAATATCCCTTATCACTCGGCAAGATAGGTCTTGAGCTTTTTGGTTGCTTTTTTTGCTCTCTTCATTTGCTTTGCATGAGTATACCGGCTCTGTTTCAACAAGATTTGCTTCGATAATCTATTGTAATTCTGCCTCAGGTCGATTTCTCTGTCCTTAGCGGCTTTTACAAGCCGTTCTCTGGCTCGGTCATACAAACGACCATCGGTTGGAAAACGTACATCTTTTTCCTGAACTGTCGTATCGACATTAATGTTCCTGAGCTGGGTCTTCTTGACGGCTTTGAGTGCTAACCCTGCTTCTATTGTCTCTGTTAAAAGCTCTTCTGCACCAGCTTCGCCTATTCTCTGACGCCAACGAGTCATACTGGATGGATCACAAGGAAATTCGTGTTCAAAATATTTCATACCGCTGAAATATTGCCAATAAGGATTTTCTACCCACCCTTCCAACACAGCGACATCACTCAGATCATAAGTAAATTTCAAGTAATGCAGCGCCACCATCAACCTGGTTGAAATGCTTGGCCGTCCGTTATCTTCACAAAAAGTGACTCCGAACTTATTGTCTAATTCATCCCAATTCACAGCCCTGGATAATTTTACCAAACTGTGACCATGGGAGATGATGTTTTTCAACTGAGAGCGAAAAAGATCCCGCTGGTCATCTTCTATGGGTGGTTTTGTCGGTTTCATGATAAAATTTGCAAGAAAATGTTATGGTTAGAATCAATATC
>JAKSAX010000531.1 GCA_022361395.1 Desulfobacterales bacterium
AGGATATCAGACTAGGCACCGGATTGAAAAGGGATAAAAGAATAAATTTACCCAAAAACCTTGATAACCGCCCCACTGAGGCGTAGAATGCTCCGAACGAAAATTTTGGATTGCAGCCTGATTTGCCAAAGCGATTATGACCTATAAAAAACTTCTCATCATTTCAGATATCGAAGGCAGCTCAGCCTGCCTGGACAGGGCCTCGGCAAAATTCTTCGGCAAAGGCTGGCCCCGCGCCTGCCTGGGAATGACAAGAGATGTCAACGCCGTGGCAACCGCCCTGCTTGATGCCGGGGTGGCAAGGGTCCATATCCGGGATTTCCACAGAACCGCCTATAATATTATTCCTTCACTCATCCACCCCGGAGCGGTTCTTCACCAGGGATATGCCGCAGGCCCAGTACCGGGCATGGGCGCCCCGGAAGGATTTGACGGGGTAGTAATGATCGGCATGCATGCCCCATCCGGATCCCGGGGGTTTCTGTCCCACACCCTGACCTCAAGAATCGCAGGGGTTACAGTTCACGGGCAGTTGATATCCGAAGCCCAGTTGTTTTCAGCTGCCCTGGCCTCCTTTGGGATCCCCCCCCTGTTTTTTTCCGGCTGCCCGGAGGCCTGCACCCATACCCGGAAGTTTATGTCCGATGTCCATACCTTTCCCATTGATAAATTCAAGGAAGGATTTCATGCGCCTTCCTGGCGGCAGTGCCTGGCAGAAGAGACGGTTAAATCCCTGCGCAGAGAACAGCCCGTGACGTATAACCCGGAAGGGCCGTTCCGGGCCGTTGTAACCATGGCCGAGGGCAGGCAGGCGGCAAAGACTCTTGAGCAGCGGTGGGGATACAGACGCAAGGGAAGGGAACTGCACCTGGAGGTAAAGGATTTTGCAGGCCTCTTCAGGGAGTTGTCCAGGCTGGCCTTTTTAACGCCCCTGGGCGAAAAACTGGTTCCCCTTGCCCTGCCCCTGTATCATCTCATGGGAAGGGCCGGCCTTGCCTGGGCACAAAAAAAGCCCCTGTATCCGGATGAACCATCTGATACAGGGGCTGAAACAGAATAAACTGTATTACTTCTTTTTCTTCTTCATGGCCTCAAGAAAAAGACTCTCCATGGTTCCCAGGGATTTTGATTTCTGGGCCCCTGCAAACTGCTTCCAGTTATCCGGGTCTTTCTGGTCCGGCGGGGCCAGGGTGATCCGCCGCTTGTCCTCATCCACATCCTGAACCAGGACCTGAACGCTTTCACCGGGTTTCAGGGATTCGTATTTGCTCCCCTCCTCGGACTGGCGGATACTGGACATGGGAATCAAACCGGTCACCCCCGGTTCCAGGTGGATGAACAGCCCGAATCCCTCTTTTTTCTCAAGACTGCCCTCGACCACACTGCCAGGGATATATTTTGTGCTGGCGCCTGTCCAGGGATCGCCTGCGGCATCCTTCATGCTCAGGGAAACCCGCTTACTGTCCATATCAATGGCCTTGATGACCACCTGGACGGTCTCCCCTTCCCTGACCTCGTCTTCCGGACGAATCACCCTTTTCACATGGCTCATCTCTGAAATATGTACCAGCCCGTCAACACCGGGGGCGATTTCCACGAAAGCGCCGAAGGCTGCCAGGCGGACCACCTTGCCGCTGACCTGGTCGCCGGGTTTAAAGGCGGTTCCCATATTGTCCCAGGGATTGCCTGATGTCTGTTTGACGGAAAGAGAGATCTTGGGGTTCTCGCTGTCCCGGTTCTCGATCTTAAGAATTTTCACCGCAATGATGTCATTCACCCGGACCACCTCATCCGGCTTTTCCACCCTGGACCAGCTCAACTCCGAGATATGCGCCATGCCCTCCACGCCGGGGGCCAGCTCAATAAATGCCCCGTAGGACATGAGCTTGGTCACCGTGCCCTGGACCACATCTTCCTCGGCAATGGTTTTCATGAATTCTTCCCGCTGTTCCTTGATCTGCTCGTTGAGCAGTTCCCTGCGGGAGACAACAATATTTCGCCCGTTCTCTTCAAACCGGGTAATCAGAAAATGATGGGTCTGCCCCACATAGTCTTCCGGGGTTTCCACGTACCTGACATCCATCTGGCTCACCGGGCAGAAGGCCCGTTTCCCCAGGATATCCAGGGAAAATCCCCCCTTGATGGATTCGGTGACCCTGCCTTCAACCGGCGTCCTGTTCCGGTAGGCATCTTCAAGCATGGTGGCCATTCCGGCCCCGGAGATCGCCTTGGACAGGATGACTTCACTCTCACTCAAAGAGACCACGTAGAGTTTGATCCGGTCATTGACCGCATAGGGAAACTCGCCATTCTCGTCCAGCAGTTCGATTTTGTCGACCACACCGTCGCTTTTCGTGCCCGTATCAATGTACACAACACTTCTGCCGATGGAGATAATCTGCCCTTCAACCATGTCTCCCTGCTTGAGCTCCTGGTTGACCTTTGCATCAAAAGACTCAAACAATTCCTCAAAACTCATGGAATCCTGAGCATCTTTGTCTTCAAATTCTTCTGTCATTTTCCTTCTCCCGGACCCGGAGGGATCCGTAAATATTAAAAAACTTCAGTCTCTACTATACGTTCCCCATGCCTGTGTAAAGTGAAAAAACCGCCTTCCAAAAAAGATTTTTGCAAGTTTCACCATAAAGTAGTACACTGATCAGATCAAGGACCCTATTTTACAGGACTTTCGAAGTTTGGCCAATCTTTTTCAACTGGGCAGCCAAGAAAAAAACAGATGACGGGGAAAACAAATGACTGATCAGCATCCGCCTTCCGAAAACCAGCCCGCAGACCAGGACCGGATCCAGGATAAGGCGGATATTCTTGAAAACAACCTTTTCAGCGCCATTTCCAAACAGGAGGATCCGGTTGTCATAAGATTCCAGGTTGACAGGGAAACCGCTCCGGACCCGGTTATTATAAAGGCCCTGATGCAGTTGTTTCCCAGGATCAACATCAAGGCCCCGAAAATTCTCCTCCTGATCAGAAAATTGTTGCTGAGGCGTATCCCTCCGGGGGAAGAACTGAAAGTCCAGAAGCAGGTAATTGATTTCTCAGGGTCGGAGAACCCGGAACTCCGGCACCTGGCTGTTTTTTTACGGATACTGGTCAGGGGAAAGATCCTGGCAGTTGAATTTAAAGGCGTTCCCCCGGTTCCCAGCAAGGACGGAGCCATTGCAGAGGCATTTTTTGATTATAAAAGCTGTCCCGGAGTAGTGGATGAGACCGGAGTGATCGATTTCAGGGAAATCAATAAATATCCCATTGTAAAAGCCGGGGACAATCTTTTTTTCATCACCCCTGAAGTCCAGGGCAGATCGGGCATGTCGTACGACGGCAAGGTTATTCCCGTGCCCCAGGCCATGCCCATGACATTTGATCTTAAGGACGGGGTGGACATTGTCGAGAGTCAGAACACCGGTGGAAAGAGCCGGGGATACTTTCTCAGGGCAAGCAAAACCGGTGCGGTTCTTATGTCACGGATCAACGATAAAATTTCCGGGCTTGAAATCCGGGATGCCCTGGATGTCAAGCGCCTGGACTATTCCACCGGTAATATCGGTACAAATTTCATCTGTCCCATCAGTATGAAGATCGACACCATCTGCTCAGGATTCCGGATAAGGGCCAGGGGCACTGTTGAGGTGGGAGAACTTGAAGGGGGAGAGGTTGAGACGGACAGCCATGCCACGATTCACTCCGCCCATCCGGACAGCAAGGTCACGGCCAAAAAGGATGTGGTTGCCCACTTTTCCAGGAGTTCAAAGCTGAGTTCACTCAAGGGGCGGGTATCCATTGCAGAGGAACTGGTGGACAGCGAGGTGGACGGGGTTGAAATCATCTTTGAAAAATCCAGGGGAATCCTCTCCGGCAACACCCTGGATGCCGAGCATTTTGAACTGAAGGACCTTTATTTCTGCGGGGAAAACAGGGTCTACTTCGGCCGCCGCCTTTTCAATGAGAAACACGCCCTGCTGGAGGCCCGGAAAAAACTCAAAGAGGATAACCTGGCAAGGGATGAAAAAGAAAAAGAGCTTATGGAAAGCCTTCAGCGCGACATCAAGCAGCTCACCAAAATCCTGAAGAGAAATCCCCTGCTGCTGGATGCCCTGAAAACATTTATCATGGCGGCCCAGACCATGGATTATAAAACCATGTACCGGGAACTGGGCACCATCGGCCAGACCATGAACACCAAAGAGGTCATCAATATAACAAAACTGCTGGATACCCTTAAAAAGCTGCCGGGGCAAAAAGAGATTGCAAAGGCCAAAGACAAGGCCCTGCTGGCCCGCATCGCTGAAACGGAAGAGGAGATGACCCGGATGAAACTGAACATAGAAGGGTTCCTCAGACGGGCAGGCACCCTGAAAATCTTTACCCCGGACACGGCAAAAGAGGAAGAGGAAGGCAAGCCTGCAGTTTTTATAGAATCAAAGCAGGAAAGAGATACCTTTATCAAATTCCACGGCACCTACACCCCCAAACAGGGATTTCAAATCATTCAGGCCTGATGGCCGGAAGCCTTATTCCCCTTTTCCGGCTGCCCGTTTAAACGCGTCAGGATATCCTCTGCCAGCGCCCTGGTAATCCCGGGCAGTTCCATGAGGGTGTCTGCGGTCTGTTTTTTAATCTTCTCCACCCCTTTAAACCGTGTCAGCAACAGCCTCTTCTTTTTGGGCCCTATGCCGGGAATGCTGTCCAGGGCAGAGAGGCTGCCCCGTTTTTCCCGCCGCTTTCTCTGGAAGGTAATGGCAAACCGGTGGGCCTCATCCCTGACCTGCTCCAGGAGAAAAAGGGCCTTCTGGGCCTGGGCCGTGTTCAGGGGGTTGGACCGGCCCGGCAGGTAAATCTTATCTGCCTTTTCCCCTTTGGATTTGTCCTTTTTTGCCAGCCCTGCCACGGTGAAATCATCCTCCATGCCCAGCTCTTTTAAAACCGCCACAGCCATGCCCAGCTGCCCCTTTCCCCCGTCCACCACCACGAGGTCCGGCCGGGGTGTCTCTTTTTCGGAATGCCTGAAACGCCTGGACAGGACATGGGTCATATAGGCATAGTCATCCTGGCCGTCAATATCCTTAATGATAAACTTCCGGTAGGCTGCCTTGTCCGGCCGGCCGTTGGTAAAGACCACCATTGAGGCCACGGGATCCTGTCCCTGGATATTTGAGTTGTCGTAACATTCAATCCGCTCAGGCAGGTTTTCCATACCCAGGAGATGCTTCAGCATCACCAGGGTGGCCTGGTTCTCCTCTTCCTTCAGCAGTATCTTTTCCAGTTCCTTTTCCGCGTTGACCACGGCCATATGGGCCAGCCGGCGTTTCTCCCCCCTGACCGGGTGATGGAGGTGAACCCTGCGCCCGGCAGTATCGGTGAGCCGGGACTCCATACTCTCCTGATTCTCAACGGGCCGGCTCAGGAGGACAAATCCCGGGATCTCCCGGGTCCGTTTATAGTACTGGTCCACAAAGGCGGCCAGTACCTCGTCCGGCTCTTTGAATCCCAGGTCCGACGGATAGTGGGCCGTGTCAATGAGGAGGCCGGACCGGACCCGCATCACCGTGACAACCGCCTTTCCCCGCCCCCAGGCAAGTCCCATGACATCCCTGTCCTTCTGATCCGGGCTGACCACCACCTGCCGCTCCATTACCCGCTGGATGGCAAAGATGGTGTCCCTTACCTGGGCGGCCTTTTCAAATGACTGGTCAGCAGCGTGGGCCGTCATCTCCTGTTTCAGTTTTTTAATGACATCAGAGGAGCGCCCCCGGAGAAACAGGACTGCATCCTTTACATGCTGTTTATACTCTTCAGGATCCACCTCTATGCAGCAGAGTCCCAGGCAGGCCTTTATCTGGTAGTTGAGACAGGGACGGGACCGGTTCTTAAACTGGGTGTTCCTGCACTTCCGCAGTTTAAAAATCTTCTGGATCTGCTTGACGGTCTGGTTCACACTCCTTGAGGAAGAATAAGGGCCGAAGTACAGGGCCTTGTCGTTCTTGATCTTCCGCACCCGCTCAATGGCAGGATAGGTCTCATTCATGTCGATGCGCAGCAGGGGATAGTTTTTCCCGTCCTTGAGGATGACGTTGTACTTGGGCGCATATTCCTTGATGAGGTTGGACTCCAGGATAAAGGCCTCCTGGTCGGACTGGGTAATGACGAGGTCAAAATCCGCCACCAGTTCCAGCAGGGCCGCAGTTTTTGCCTCGGCCTGCTCTTTTTTGACAAAGTAGGAGGACAACCGCCTCTTAAGATCCTTTGCCTTACCCACATAGAGGATCTTTCCCTTCCTGTCCTTCATCAGGTAAACCCCGGGCAGGTGGGGGGCCTGGTCGTACTTTTCCTGGATTACCGCAGCTGTCATGGCTGGCTCGTCTTCATTTTTGACAATTCCCGGATCTTGTCGCGGTATTGGGCGGCCTGCTCAAATTCCAGGTTTTCCGCTGCCAGTTTCATCTTGTACTCCAGATCCTTGATGATGTCATCCAGATCCAGCTCCTCACCTTCATAGGACTGAAGCTCTTCATTCACCGCAGCAGCGGCGGAAAGATCTGCATCTTCGGACATGGTATAGTCAAAGGCGTTGATCTTCTTGTTGATGGTGGCAGGGGTTATCCCGTGGGCCTCATTATAGGCCTTCTGGATCTCCCGGCGGCGGCCGGTCTCGGCCAGGGCCTTTTTCATGGAGCCGGTCTCTTTTTCCGCATACATGATCACCCGGCCGAATGCGTTTCTGGCGGCCCGGCCGAAAATCTGGATAAAGGATCTGTATGACCGCAGGAACCCCTCCTTGTCCGCATCCAGGATAGCCACCAGGGAGACTTCGGGTATATCCAGCCCCTCACGGAGCAGGTTGATGCCGATGAGCACGTCAAACACCCCGCGCCGCAGGTCCTGGATAATATCGATCCGCTCCACCGTGCCGATGTCGGAGTGGAGATACTTCACCCGGATACCGAGATCCGCGTAGTAGTCTGTAAGATCCTCGGCCATGCGTTTGGTCAACGTGGTCACCAGTACCCGTTCGTCCGCTTCCACCCGCTTGAGAATCTCCTCGTAGAGATCATCCACCTGGGTTTTGGCATCCCTGATATCGATCAGGGGGTCCAGGAGGCCGGTGGGCCTGACAATCTGTTCCGCCACCCGGTGGGCCGCCTTTTCCATCTCATAATCCGCCGGGGTGGCCGATACAAACACGGTCTGGGGCACCCGCTCCTTGAACTCCTCAAATTTCAGGGGACGGTTATCCACTGCAGAGGGCAGTCGGAATCCGAACCGCACCAGGGTCTCCTTTCTGGACCGGTCTGCCTTGTACATGGCTCCCAGTTGGGAGACGGAGATATGGCTCTCATCAAAAAAGAGGAGAAAATCATCATCAATATAATCCAGCAGGGTCGGCGGCGGTTCGCCGGGCGCCCTGCCGGTAAGGTGGCGGGAGTAATTTTCAATCCCGTTGCAGTAGCCGATCTCGTTCAGCATCTCAATATCGTACTGGGTCCGCTCCTCCAGGCGCTGGGCCTCCACCAGGCGGTTTTCCTTCTGGAGATACTCAAGGCGCTCTTTCAGTTCGGCAATAATGCTCTCCACGGCATTTTTCCGGGTCTGTTTTTTGGTCACATAGTGGGAGGCCGGATAGATGACGGTCTGGTCAAAGGCCTGGAGCACCTCCCCCTTCAGGGGATCAATCTCGCAGATCTCTTCAATGGTATCCCCGAAGAAGTCAATGCGCACAGCCTTGTCCTCTTCATAAGCCGGAAAGATCTCCAGGCGGTCCCCCCTCACCCGGAAAGTTCCCCGGTGGAAATCCATATCGTTGCGGGTGTACTGGATATTGACGAACCTGGCAATTACATCCTCCCGGGATATGTCCATGTCCCGTTCCAGGGTCACCCTCAGGTCCAGATAATCCTCCGGTGCGCCAAGGCCGTAAATACAGGAGACCGAGGCCACCACGATCACATCCTTCCTGGCCAGTACCGATCGTGTGGCGGAGTGGCGCATCTTGTCGATAAGCTCGTTTATGGACGAATCCTTCTGGATATAGGTATCGCTGGAGGGGATATAAGCTTCGGGCTGGTAATAATCGTAGTAGGAGACAAAGTACTCCACGCAATTGTCCGGAAAAAGAACCTTGAACTCATTGTAGAGCTGGGCGGCCAAAGTTTTGTTGGGCGCAATGATCAGGCTCGGCTTTTCCACCTGGTTGATGATATTGGCCATGGTAAAGGTCTTGCCCGACCCGGTCACCCCGAGAAGTACCTGGTGTTTTTCATTGTCCATCACCCCCCGGGCGAGGTATTCAATGGCCTTGGGCTGATCACCTGTGGGTGAGAACTCAGATACCAGATTAAATAGTCCCATATGTTTCCCCTGTACAAAAATCTGTTTCCTGCCTATGTTAATCTTAAGGCTTTCTGGTTTTATATCAAGACGGAAGGCACAATATACCACCAAACCCCGCGAGAACCAATGTAGGAGACAGGGCAATCGCATATAAAATTGGCACGGTCTTTAATTTTCAAAGGTTTTAGACACTTACGCGTTATCCGGATTTTGCCTGCGATTGCCTGTACAAAAGGAACGTATCGGAATCATTGGGTCTGAAACGTTAGACGTTAACCCTGATGCAGGAGAAAAAAAATGGAAACCGTTGCCGTTGTCGGTGCCAGCCCTTTAAAAGACAGGTATTCGAATAAGGCCATGAACCTGCTGGAGGACTACGGGCACACCCCGGTGCCGGTGGCTCCCAGGTACAAGGAGATAGAGGGAAAGGATGTTTATACCGGACTCACGGATATTCAGGAGAATATTGACACCGTCACCATGTATGTCGGCGTGCCCCGCCAGGAAAAAATCATTGAAGAGATTCTCAGGGTTAAACCCAAACGGGTCATCTTCAACCCGGAAACGGAAAATCCCAAGGTTTATGACCGGCTGAAATCTGCCGGTATCTGCGTTCAGGAAGCCTGCACTCTGGTCCTGTTGAAGACCGGCCAGTACGATCAGGCTGAGTAAGAGACTTGCCCTGTGGCCGGACAGCCACAGACAGGAGGGGACTATCCTTTTCTGCCGGTGAAATAAATCCCGGTGCCCACAAACAGGGCGCCGGTGATATGATATATTGCCACCCCCTCTTCCAGCAACCAGACAGATAAAGAAGCCCCGAAAAAAGGCATGAGATTGATATACATTCCGGCCCGGACAGGCCCGATCCGGGCCACCCCGTGGTTCCAGAAAAAAAAGGCCAGCACCGAGGCAAAAACGGCAATGTAAAGTAT
>JAKSAX010000533.1 GCA_022361395.1 Desulfobacterales bacterium
CCTGCCTAAAATCACCCTGCTGACTTTGCGCAAATATTATAAAACCCATCTCAATCGAAAGTGGATATTCCCTGCCCTGGGCCGCAACGGCGGTAAAAACGCAAGGGATGCCAAGGATCATGTCAGTAGCAGCGGGGTTCAAGGCGTCTTGCGGTCAACCGTAAAACGGCTGAAGTTCAAAAAACATGTCCACCCCCATGTGTTCCGCCATGCCTATGCTACGCATCTGCTTGAAGCCAATATCCCCATACGCCATGTTCAAAAAATACTGGGCCATAAAACCCTTAAAAGCACCATGGTTTATCTGCACGTGACCACACAGGCCCGGATTGATTCAAACGACAAAGTAGCCAAGGTCATGCAGGGGGTGTTGTCATGAGTACTGTTCAAAAAATCTTTCAAATGTATGGAGCACAATATCTGGCCCTTTATGGGGATCGCATGCCGCGCTCCCATAAGAAAGCCATCCGGGATATCATCAAATGCAGAAATGGATTTTTTGGAACCATGGTGTATGAATGCCGCAACTGCCGTAACCTGCATTTTATCCACTGCTGCTGTGGCAACCGCCATTGCCCCAACTGCCAGCAGGATAAAGCCGAGCAATGGCTGGATCAGCAGATGAAAAAACTGCTGTCCACCCATTATTTCCTGTTGACGATAACACTCCCCCAGGGCCTTCGGGACGTTGTAAAATCTCATCAGAGAAGATCTTATGCTGCATTGTTTTCGTGCGTCTATGCCGCCCTGAAGAAACTGGCACGGGACAAACGGTTTATCGGATCTGATCGAATCGGATATATGGCAGTCCTTCATACATGGGGTAGCATGCTCCAACTCACATTCCACACCCCAATTCGCATCTTGATGGTAATTTTTCAATGGTGTTACGGCCAGTTATCCCCCGGGAGTGGTAAATATAGTGCTTTTTAATCCCAGCGCCCTCAAATATTCCAACTGTATTTTGCTCAAAGGCTTGCCTAATTGCCGACGATGACCAATCTTTAGAATCAACAAATATTGGAATCGGGTCATCAGCATAAATGCAGTTGGTTTATCTGTTCTTCTTCGTTTCCAACCAGGCAGATCTCTGTCGTTTTCTTTAGCATACCTTCTCATGTTGTACTCAATAAGTCGCCAGATAAGAAGGGACAATAATAGGATAAGGGCCAGAACCTCTATTCGTTCAGCCTTTTTAAGGAAGATGGCATTTACAATGGGTGTGTTCTTTAAAAATCCAAAGTTCTGCTCTATTCCATACTGATCTTTATAGGCTCGGAGGATATCATAGGAACTGTACTGGTTTGGGCCTTTACTGGGGACATTGCTTATGAGCACAAAACAGCCGGATTCTTCTTTGAGAGCTGCGACAGCATCCGTTTCCTTCAATTCTGCGCGGATACCATACATGATTCTATCCACAGATCGGGTGCCATCTTTTTTAGGCCTGCCACGTTTATATTTGGGAATTTCAATTACCTGGGTTACCGGTGTGTAAAACTGATGAGTGGCCTTTTTCATATTTTCGGCAGCTTTTTCGGCATCTGCCTGGCAGAAAAATTCTTCTTTTGACAGGGCGATAATTTGTTTGGAAAGATCAATGTGTTCTCTTTCAAGCTCACGATCAATTCTTTTTTGCCGTCTTTTATCATGCGCACTGGAGTGCACCACAACGGCTCTATAAGCCTTGCCACGAATTACGGCTTGTGTTTCCCATGATTTATAAACTGCTGCCGGTCGTTTTTTCGTTTCAACTGTATCAGACAATTTGCCAAGCTCTCTCCAATCATCTGCAACTATAGCTTTCTTTATCAGCGAAGAGCATTCACCGAAATTTGCCGGTAACCTGCTGATAAATCGGATGTCATCACCAATGGCTTCAAGATTCCTTTTGGTAACCATGGCTGAGTCTGCGATATAAACAAACCCGTTCTTTTTGATACCGTTTTCCGCCATGTATCGAGATATGGATGACAGAACCTCGTTGTTAATCGTTTTATCTGATGCATTGCCGTCTTCAGTATTTCCAAATATTGGTATGGTACGGTCAACGCATAGCATCTTTACCAGAAATTGTTTTAAATCCGGCCGATGATCCTTGCTATGGCCGTGAACGATTTTCACCGTTTCGTTTAAAGAACTATCAGCTGAGTACAAATCATAATCCCCTTGAACGCTGATAGATGTTGTATCAAAACTGACATGGTGACAATCAATATTAAAATTGCCCAATGCACGCCTGGCAATCTCTGAAAATACTTTCATTGCACCATAATCGTGGATCCTATCCAACACACGGCCGACTGTGTAATCAGAGAACAGTAGTGGATCTATTTCTTTGCCCAGCAAAAGCTCTGTGTCTTGATTTTCAAAGAACTCATCCAGTCTGTATAAAGGACTCCGGCCGGTTAAGGTATCAAGTATCATCCCAAGAATTACAGTTCCTGGATCAATTGCCATCTGGGTGGTGATCAAAGTGTTGATGACATCCACTACGCCAATTTTTTTTGCGTATGCTGTAATGATCGGCAGATGCTGAACTGTAAACCCGTCAATTTGTTGTTCCATGCTCACCTCAAATCGTTGTAATTCATTGAATATGAGCATAATGCAACAAACAAGAAAAATCTAGTCTAAATTGTATTCAGAAAATGATTTCTCTCTCAAGCAAAAGTCCGAAAAAATAATAGTCTAATTTTACCGGTTAGGGGTGTGGAATGTGAGCTTGAATTCATGGGAAACACTGTCATTCAAAAAGGCCAGTGCAGCAACACAATAGCTTCCCAGCCCAAGCGCCGCAAGGGTTAACATTACCCAGATCCAGTTCTGGCTGACCTGGGCAAACAACGCCAGACCTGTACCTGCCATGGCAAGCCCGAGGATCATGACAGATTTTCTCCCCTTTTTATCTGAAAGCGGTCCGGCAACCATCTGTGACATGCTTATTGCAATGTAGAAAAGAACAAAAAACATCCCGACCTCAGCTTGGTTCGAGTGTCTAAAATGAATCAAAAAACCGGGAATCATAGTGATAAAAAGACCATAGCCTGCCCCGTACAACAGGATGCCGGCGAAAACAACACTGTTTTCTGCCTTACCAAGAAAAGGCAACACCTTCGCTTTACCCGGCGCGCCTTTTATAAAATCAGGTGCAGTCATGGCATTTCGATTTGGTTCCTTTACAAACAGCAGTAAGAGAAGACCGCCTAATACGCTCATTCCGGCAAACAACAGGAAAACTTCATTTCCCTGCCAGACCTTCCCGGTCCAGATGCCGGATAAGCTTCCTGCAGTCAGCCCGCAGTGCAAAGATGCATTGTATCCCCCCATGACTTTTCCTTTCCGGCCGGGAGACTGAATCGCCAGAAGAACAGGGGCAAGCGCCCATACCGGAACCTCGCCGATGCCCTGGAGCATCCGGCCAATGCAGATTAAACCTGCGGAATCTGCAAAATAGTAGAGCAGGCCGCTGCAGGCGCAAGTCAAATAACCGCAGATAAGTAAGAGCTTGAAACCGTAACGGTCCGACAGCTTACCTATTGGAATCTGCGCCAGTACAAATGTCAGGGCAAAGGCCGATGCCAGATAGCCGGCACTTTCAACAGTACCGGACAGGTGAATAATTTTCCGAGGAAGCAGGGCAACGGTCATGCCCACCCCGAACATCAGCAGGAAAGCTGACAGGTTAACGCTATATTTTGCCATAGGATCTCTCCGTTCAATCAATGATGATAGTTGGGTGCATATGAGCGTCAAAACCGGGATTAGACGGACCTGTCCGTTACCATTGGGTCAACTTAAGTGAACGTTGCATGGCTCATATGCCCTCTTGAAAATCTGATGAATCGATTTAGCCGGAGGGAGGAGGGTTTGATCCTGTGGTCTTTAAATACATGATGGTATAATACTTACCTTAGTCTTTAGTGATTGTAATGCTGTACCCTAATGCGGAATCACTGGGATTGTCAAGTGCAGGATATTGAATCAACCGGTCTTTTTATCTTTTAAATGGCAAACCTGAAAAAATAGTGTAATCTGTACATATCTTCAACTGTAATGCCGGAGCTGGCATGCATATTTTCAATAAGGTTTTTTTGTTTTTATTCGGATTGGCATTTTCAGGATTTGGTATATACCTCCTTATGGATACCAGCGTTCCAGCCCTAGTGTCCTGGCAGGAAATGAAAAACTGGCATCCTGCCGGGGCCCGGCTGATTTCAGTTGAAGGCAAAGAGAACAAAACAGAGGCAAGATACCGGTATGAAGTGGAAGGGATAACGCATGAAAGCAGCCGGGTATACGTGGCCGGATTTAATGACAGTATTGGAAACTACCATAAGGAATTAAGCCGCAAACTTAAAAAATCTCTGGAGGACAATGAGGAGATTACCATATATTATAATCCGGCGTCTCCAGCCCACTCCGTCATTGACCGGGATATGCGCTGGGGATTGTTTACAATAATATCGGTTTTTTGTTCGGTATTCATCCTCATCGGAGGTTTTATCTGCTATGGGGTGATAATTTCAAAAACCCCGGCTGAGTTTACCCCGCCCCCTGCTGCAGAATTAAAACGTGAATGGGAAAGAAAGAAGAAAATCCCCGGATACAGAGAGACTTTTTCTGAATTCCGGCAACACCGGCTGCATGAGTTAAAACAGGCGGATAAAAACCGGGGCAGGGCACCATCCGGTGGCTGGCAAAAAAAGGATCAATGGCATACCAGCCATATCCGCTCAACTGCTAAATCCGGTTTCAGGGCCATGTATTTTTTTGCCCTGGTATGCCTTGGCGTCAGTTCACCTGTTCTCTTCTTCTTTATGGATGAATGGAACCGGGGAAACCATGCCATCCTGGCAGGTCTTATTTTTCCGCTGGCAGGCCTGTTTCTCCTCTTTAAAGCCATTTCCCTCACACGTGAATATCTGCGCTACGGTATCATTGAATATGTCATGGATCCCTATCCGGGCGCCATTGGCGGGCAGGTCGGCGGCTGGCTGGATCTTAAAAAAAACTATGATTTGAATACAGAGTACCGGATTGAACTGAGCTGTATTTTCTCATTTATTTCCGGTACAGGAGAAGACCGCACCCGGCAAGAGATAGTCAAGTGGTCGCAGCAGGGAGCTGCAAAAAAAGAGTTTTCAAGAAACAGCCTGCGGCTTTTATTTGTCTTTGATGTACCTGAGGGCCTTCCCGAGGCAGACATAGATCAAACTGCAGACACGTATTGTTACTGGCAGCTTGGCCTCACGGATATGTCCGGTAACCGCCTTTCACGCAAATATAATATCCCGGTGTTCGCTACAGGCCAGACAGCCGAAAAGGTTACACATAACCTGACCAGCCAGATGCACGCCAGACAACAACGGGAAGCCGAACAACTCCAGCAGCAGTTTAAACGGGGGAATTTTTTACTGCCCCCTGGTGCAGGCCCCCTCAGAATAAGCGAAACACCGTCGGGACTCAGGCTTTTAAGCCCGATGTTCAGGAATAAGCTGCTTACCTTTTTTTTAATCCTGTTCGGGGGATGTTCCGGTGCGGTATCCTATGGCCTGATACACCAGATCCACGGCTTTACCTTTTCTGATATCATCTTCGGGATTGTCTCTTTCCCGTTTGTGATCTTCACACTCCTTATGATTACAGCCGCAGTTTACATTCCGTTTAACAGCCTGACAGCCGTCTTTGCCGGAAGAGAGATCACAGTTACGCGCCGGCTGCTCCTCATACCCGTTGGCAGCAGAACCATGGGTGTTGAGGAGGTTAAAGGGTTTGAAGTGAAGCGGACCGGCAGTACAGGACAGGGCACAACCAGAACAGAGCACTATAAGATTGTCGCCGTTATGAAAAAAGGAAAAGAAATTGCAATTGCGGAATCCATAAACGGCCGGGACGTTGCCAGTCAGATAAAAGCGTTTCTGCACGGAAGAATAACCGGTTATTGAATTTTCCCTGCATGATCTATATAATCCCGTACATGAAAATAATTGACAGAGGCAGGCCCCTCCCATAGAACGCCCTATAACCCCGGATAAAACCCCCTATGAAAATTGCACTGGTAGTTAACCCCTATTCCGGCGGTAAAAAGACTGAAAAGATGCTGCCCAGGGTAAAACAAAGCTTCAGAAAACGCCGAATCCATGCGGATATATTCCTTTCCCGTTTTAAGAATCATGTCCAGGGCATTGCACGGAACCTGGCTGTTTCAGCCTATGACGCCATAGTGGCCATGGGCGGGGACGGTACTAATTTCCATCTGATCAACGGACTCCTGGCCGTTCACCCGCCCGAGGATTTACCATCCCTTGGTATTATCCCCACCGGTTCGGGCAACTCCTTTGTAAAGGATCTCGGTATTCATTCCGTGGACCAGGCTGTGGAAGCTGTTGTGAGAGACACCCCCAGACCGGTGGATGTCCTTAAGTTTACTCAGGATAAACAGGCCTTTTACTTTATCAACCTCATGGGACTGGGGTTTGTCACGGATGTGGCACAGACGGCGGAACGGTTTAAAGCCGTCAGAGACCTCTCCTATCTTATCGGTGTGGCCCACAGAACCCTTTCTTTGAAGTTCCATCATATGGAGCTGGTGATTGACGGAAAACCTTTTTCAGGAAAAAACTGCTTTGTGGAATTCTGCAACTCAAGATTCACCGGCGGGAACATGTGCATGGCACCGGAGGCCAGAATTGACGACGGCCTCATGGACATTATCATTGCGGGGCCGATGAAGAAGAAACGGCTGATCAGCGCCCTGCCCAAACTATTCACAGGGGACCATCTTTCCATGGATGAGGTATCCTGTATTCAGGCAAAAAAAGCTGAGATCCAGACCACACCGGCCAAGGTGCTGCTGCCTGACGGCGAGATCTTCGGCAGGGCACCCGGAATGATCAGCGTGCTTAACCGCAAATTAAACTACCTGACCTGAAAAAGGAAATGCGAACCATGAAATCACTTATCTCTCTCGGGCTCTGGATCACCGGTATTGCCACTTTCCTGGTTATTTTTTTGATTCTGGCGGTCAGTCTTGTGGCCTGCCCCAGAGAAACCACCTTCAGCCTGGCAAGACGGCTTTTTTCCATTCAGATCCGGCTGATGGGAATCCGCCTTAAAGTTGAGGGCAGGGCGCATATAGATCCGGACCGGACCTACCTGATCATGGGAAATCACCAAAGCCTGTTTGACCTCTTTGTTATCCCGGCAGCCATTCCACTGACCTTTACCGGAGTGGAAGCAGCCTATCACTTCAAGCTCCCCGTTTGGGGGCATTTGATCAGAAAATGGGGATGCATTCCTATCCGGCGGGGCAATCTTGAACAGGCCAAAAAGAGTCTTGAACAGGCAAGAACAACACTGAATGAGGGCTTATCCATCGCGATTCTGCCTGAAGGGCACAGGACCCGGACAGGTGAGCTGGGTGAGTTTAAAAAAGGGCCGTTTCACCTGGCAAAGGCGACCCGGGCCATGATTTTACCCTTTGGCATCAGCGGCTTGTATGCATTCCAGCAGCGGGGAGGATTTCACCTGGCCCCCGGGAGAGTATATGTGAGGATTGATGCACCGATTCCCTATGATTCATACAAAGACCTGTCCGTGGAAGAACTGAGAGACCGGGTTTTTGAAATTATCCAGCGGCTCAGTAAATAATAAAGCGCGGGCAGTAAACCACCCGCGCTCTATAACCTTACCTGCTTTTACAACGGTTAACGGCCCCGCCGTTATCCTTCTTTTTCCGCATTCACCTGCTCAATAATTTTCTTGGACATATCCCCGGGAACTTCGTCATACTGCTCGAATTCCATGGAGAATGTACCGCGGCCACCGGTCATGGAGCTTAAATCCGGTGCATAACGGAGCATTTCAGACATGGGAACCAGGGCGTTAATGATCTGTTTCTCATCTTCGGAGTCCATCCCCAGAACGCGGCCGCGTCTGGAGTTCAGGTCACCCATGATATCGCCTGTGGCATCATCGGGTACTTTTACGGATACCTTCATGATGGGTTCGAGAAGAACGGCCTTTGCTTCTGCTGCGGCATTCTTAAAGGCCAGGGAACCGGCGGTTTTAAATGCCATTTCAGAAGAGTCAACTGAATGGTAGGAACCGAAATCAAGGGTGGTCCTGAAGTCAACACAGGGGAATCCCGCCAGGATACCTTTAACCATGGCTTCCCTGATACCGGCTTCTACCGCAGGGATGTAGTTTCTGGGAATAACACCGCCGACGATCTTATCCACAAACTCATATCCAGAGCCCTTGGGAAGGGGCTCAAGCTCAATCCAGCAGTCGCCGTACTGGCCGTGGCCGCCGGACTGTTTCTTATGTTTACCCTGGACACGGACTTTTTTCTTAAAGGTCTCCCTGTAGGCAACCTTGGGTGTGGCAATGTCCATTCCCACGTTGAATTTTCTCTTAATCTTTTCAGCGGTAATCTCAATGTGAACCAGACCGCGGCCGGACAGGATTGTCTGGTGGGTCTCTTCTTCACGCTTGAGTGCAAGTCCCGGATCCTCTTCAAGGATCTTGCGGATGGCTTCGTGGATTTTATCTTCATCGCTTTTGGACTTGGGAGAGATGGCAAAAGAGATACAGGGCGGCAGGGCTGCCGGTGCCGGAATCTGGATTTCCCGTCCGCCGGTGATGGTGTCTCCGGTCAGGGTATCTTTAAGCTTTGCAACAGCCACAATGGCGCCGGGCAGGGCAGAGGTAATGGTTTTCTGCTCTTTACCGGCGATCTCCAGCAACTGTGAGAATCTTTCCTTGGAATCCTTGGTAACGTTCAGGATATTGCCCTCTTTGCCAAGGGAGCCTGAGATGACCCGGAACAGGGACAGGCGGCCTGCATAGGGATCCACGATGGTTGCAAAGACAAACCCTGTGAATTCGGCATCCGGATCCGGGGCAACCTCTATCTCATTGCCCTCTGAATCAGTGGCTGTCCAGGCACCGCGGTCCAGGGGAGAGGGCATGTAGTCGTTGATAAAATCAAAGACAACATCAATACCGATCATCTTTGTGGCGGAGGTACAGACTGCGGGATAGAATTCCGCATCCAGAACACCCTGGCGGAAGGTGGCTTTGAGTTCGTCTTCGGTCAGCTCTTCACCTTCCAGATATTTTTCAAGCAGATCATCGTTCAGTTCTGCGACATTTTCAATGAATTCTTCTTTGGCCATGGCGATGTCATCTGCCATATCGCCCGGGATATCAATTTGGGTTGCTTTTCCGTCTGCATCATATTCATAAGCCTGGCCGGAAATTATATTGACCAGCCCTTTAAAATCATCCTCTGCTCCGATTGGGTAGCAGACGGGAAGGACTTTCTTTTTCAAAGCGGTCTGACAGGCGTCCACCGCTGTGGAGAAATCAGATCTTTCACGGTCCAGTTTATTGATCACGACAAAACCGGGAAGGTTGTACTCAATGGCTGAAGCAGCAGCCTCTTCGGTCATGGCGGAGGGGCCGCCCACACCGTCAATGACAAAGGTCATGCTGTCGGCAACAGGGAAGCAGGTTTTAGCAGCAGAGAAGAAATTCTGATCACCCGGTGTATCCATTAAGGTAATTGTATGCTTGTTGTGGGTGTACTTAATAAATGATGTATTGATACTCTGCTGTTTTTTGGTCTCTTCAGGCTGGAAATCCATTACGGTATTTCCCTCTTCAACCTTGCCAAAGCGGTTGGTAACTCCGGCTTTAAACAGCATAGCTTCAGCAAGAGTAGTCTTGCCTGCACCTCCATGGCCTGCAAAGGCCACATTTCTCATGGTTTTAATTTCTTCGCTCATTACTGCTCCTTTAAACAATTAATAAAACAAAACTCTAAATACAAATGTTAATATCTATTGCTTGTTACAGCGTTTTTACCGTTCCTTTCCATTTTAAACAATTATAAAAAACCAATATTCTAATAATAAAATTACATTAGAATTAACAGCGTTATTTTATTTTTTTTTATATTCAAAGGAAATTATATACTCTTCATTGCCCTTGGGACCTAGAATCGGGGAGGTCACGACGTCATTAACACCATATCCCCTGGTTTTGAAGAAAGATTTTATATCTTCGACCACCTGCTTCCGGACGTCAGGATCCTTAACAACCCCTCCCTTGCCGACATTTTCCTTTCCCGCTTCAAACTGGGGTTTGATCAGGGCCAGGATGACCGTGCCCTCTCCCATAAATTTTTCTGCGGAAGGGATCACCGTTTTCAGTGAAATAAAGGAGGTATCCGCCACCACCATGTCCATTGTCTCGTTCACTTTTTCGTATTCAAGATGGCGGATATTGGTCCGCTCGATGACGATCACCCGCTCATCCTTACGCAGGGACCAGTCCAGCTGGCCGTATCCCACATCAACAGCATAGACTTTTTTGGCGCCGTTCTTCAACAGGCAGTCAGTGAATCCGCCGGTGGAGGCGCCGATATCCAGGCAGACGCAGCCTTTGGCAGTTAGCGGAAATGTATTCAGGGCCTTTTCAAGCTTAAGCCCGCCCCGGCTCACGTAGGGATGGTCCTCCTCCTTGACTTTAATGACGGCCTCCCTGCTCACCTGAGTCCCGGGCTTATCCGCCACCATGTCATTGACCAGGATCTTGCCGGCCATGATCATGGTTTTGGCCCGTTCCCTTGAGCGGATCAGTCCTTTTTCAACAAGGATAAGATCCAGCCGCTGTTTGGCAGAACTTTTTTTACCCGGTTTATTCCTTGCCATGCAGTTCCTGTCCGGCAGCCACTATGGCCGGTGCATCAATGCCGTGATCACTTCTAAGCCGGTTCTGGGGACCATGCGCCACAAAGGTATCTTTGATACCGATCATCTTTAGGTTTAATCCCGTAAGCCCGTTGTGGCAGAACATCTCCAGGACGGCAGAACCGAACCCGCCTGCCAGCACATGCTCTTCAACCGTAATTATTTTTTGAATGCGTTGGGCCTTTTCAAGAAAGAGATCCGAATCCAGGGGTTTGACAAACCTTGCATTGACAACAGTGGCCTCAATCCCCTGTTTTGACAGTTCTTCCGCCGCCTCAACCGCCTCGTTTACGGGACGGCCCACAGCAATGATCAGCAGATCATCCCCCTCCCGGACGACCTTTGCCTTTCCGATGTCAACCACCGGCGCTGCCGGGTCTAACGCCACACCCTGGCCGCTTCCCCTTGGATACCGGAATGCAACAGGCCCGTCATGGGATACAGCGGTACGCATCATTCTTGCCAGCTCATTCTCATCCATGGGCGCCATCACCGTCATATTGGGCATGGCCCGCAGATAGGAATAGTCGAACAATCCGTGATGGGTAGGACCGTCCTCTCCAACGATACCGCCCCTGTCCAGGGCAAAGATCACCGGGTGCCTGTCTATGCATACATCGTGGAGAATCTGGTCATAGGCCCGTTGGAGAAAGGTGGAATAAATGGCCACAACAGGCTTTGCCCCCTTTGAAGCAAGCCCTGCCGCAAAGGTCACAGCATGCTGCTCCGCAATTCCCACATCAAAGAACCTCTCCGGAAATTCTTTTGAAAAAGCAGTGAGTCCGGTGCCTTCGGGCATGGCAGCGGTTACGGCCACTATGCGTTCATCCTCCCCGGCAAGCCGAATCAGCTGATCACCGAAGACCTTGGTATAAGAGGGGGTCTGGCTGGCGGTTTTGTTGCTTTTGCCCGTGTCCACGGCAAAAGAGCCGACGCCGTGGAAATAAACCGGGTTTTTTTCAGCCGGGGCATAGCCCTTGCCCTTTTTCGTGGTCACATGAAGGAGCACGGGGGAATCCGGGTTCTTTATATTTGTCAGGATATCGATGAGATGATCCAGGTTATGCCCGTCTATGGGACCGAAGTAGTCAAAGTTGAAGGCTTCAAACAGCATACCCGGTGTAACAAAGGTTTTAAAAGACTCTTCCCACCGTTTGGCCCAGTCGTACATGTCATCGCCGATCTTTGGCAGGGATTTTAAAAACTGGCCGAACTGGTTCCTCATATTCTGCAGGGACTTATTGGAAAAAGTCCTGGACAGATACGAGGAAATCGCCCCCACGTTGGCGGAAATAGACATATCGTTGTCGTTGAGAATGACGATAAGCTTGCGCTTGAGGTCACCTGCCTGGTTCAGCCCTTCATAGGCCAGGCCGGCAGTCAAAGAACCATCTCCGATGACTGAAATCACGTCGGAGTCATCGTTGTTCAGATATTTGGCATAACAGATCCCAAGGCCCGCAGAAATTGATGTGGAGGAATGGCCCACCGTAAACCCGTCATAGGGGCTTTCCTTTATCTTTGTAAACCCGGAAATCCCCTTGTACTGCCTCAGGGAGTCAAAATCCCTGTTCCTGCCGGTCAACAGCTTGTGGGCATAGGATTGGTGCCCCACATCCCAAACCAGGGTATCGGTGGGGATATCAAAGACATAGTGGATGGCCAGGGTCAGTTCCACCGCCCCCAGGCTGGAGGCCAGGTGCCCCCCGTTTTTGGACACCACCTCAATGATCCTGTGCCGCAGTTCCTGGGCAAGGATGCCTAAATCCTTGCGGGATAATAATTTCAGGTCATCGGGACTGTTGATCTTTTCAAGAAAACTCAATATGGCTTCACCTTATATATATCGATGTTATCGATTTCTGTTGATAATATACCGGGCTATTGCCCTCAGGGGTTCTGCTTTTTCACCAAAACCGTCATGGCTGTCCAGGGCGGTAACGGCAGTGTCAATCAGATCCCGGGCATAGGCCTTTGACGGCTCCAGGCCGATGATGGCCGGGAAGGTCATTTTATCATGAAGTGCATCTGATCCGGCAGCCTTTCCCATGATCTCGGGATCCCCTTCCACATTCAGAATATCATCCATGACCTGAAAGGCCAGCCCTATATGATCGGCATACCTGACCAGGGCTGTCAGGGCAGGGGGTTCAGCCCCTGCGCTCAGGGCACCTGCCTCTACACTCACCCGTATCATTTCCCCTGTTTTGTGCCGATGTATCTTCTTTAGATGTTCCAGCCGCTGTTCTTTATTCCCCAGATCAGAATAATCAGCGGATTCAGCCTGCATATCCAGCATCTGGCCCTCCACCATGCCGCTGACACCTGCCGCTCCCGAAATCTTCGCCACCAGCTTCAGGCGGGTAGCAGCATCCGGAGCCAAATCAAAAATCTCATCCGCAGCTGCCAGAACGTGAAAAGCATGGGTCAGCAGCCCGTCACCGGCCAGAATGGCTGTGGCTTCGGAGAACCTCTTGTGGCAGGTGGGCAGCCCCCGGCGCAGGTCATCATCATCCATGGCCGGCAGATCATCATGGATGAGAGAATAGGTATGGATCATTTCAATGGCACAGCAGGCGGGCAGGGCAACCAAGGGGTCTTTTCCGCAGGCCCGGGCAGCTGCCAGGCCCAGGACCGGACGAACCCGTTTGCCCCCGGCCATCAGGGAATGGGTTATGGCCCGGACCAGTTCAAGATCCCGGTCAAAACATCCGAGTATCCGGTCAAGGGCACCTTCCACAAGTATCCGGTTCTCATTCAAATATTCTGATAAGTTAAACTCAGTCATTGCAAACCTATTCCGTTTCAAAAAGAGACTCTTTGGCATCCCCGTCACCGTCACGGTTGAGCTGGGTAATCTTTTTCTCGGTTTTATCCAGGATATCCAGGCAGAACCGTGTCTGGGCAATGCCGGTTTCATACTTTTTAACTGCCTGCTCCAGGGTCAGTTCTCCGGACTCCATTTCACGGACGATATCTTCCAGCTGTTTAAGTGATGATTCAAATGTCTTTTTTGCCATATCCTATTCCACCCGGGTCACCAGGCGTCCTTTTGAAAGTATGATTTCAACCCGGTCGTCCCTGGCAAGGGTTTGGGCGTCCATGACCACACGACCGGTCTCTAACTCCCGGGTAATACTGTATCCCCGGTCCAGTATTGCTGTGGGATTCAGGGGTTCCAGATGGGCGCTCAACTCCCTGAGCCTCGACCTGAATCCTTCCATCTGCCTGGCCATGGCCTGGTCCAGGGCGGATTTAAGGCCCTGCACATGACTGGCCTGTTCCTGAATCCTGGTCAGGGGCAGGGTATTGTCCAGGGTCCTGCGCAGCCAGAACAACCGTTCCCGGTTCCGTGCCAGCCGAATATTCATGGATGTGTGAAGCCGTTCTTCAAGATCTTCGATCCGGAACCTGAAATCATCCACCACCCGGGCAGGGCTCTTTAACCTGGCGCTCAGGTCCTGCAGCCGCTGCTCCAGAAAATCCAGACGCTTGTTCATGGCCTGGTCCAGGGCAGCCTTCAACCGGGTCACCTGCCGGGTCAGCTCAGCCTGATCCGGCAGGGCCATTTCAGCTGCGGCAGACGGGGTGGGCGCCCGGAGATCCGATACAAAATCGGCAATGGTAAAATCAATTTCATGGCCCACCCCTGTAATTACCGGGATATCTGACTCAAAGACGGCCCGGGCAACGGTTTCCGTGTTAAATGCCCAGAGATCCTCAATGGATCCGCCGCCCCTGGCCAGTATAATAACGTCGGATGTCCTGCGCTCATTGACCAGGTGCAGCGCCCCGGCAATCTCATGTTCAGCCGCATCGCCCTGAACCTTTACCGGAACAACCTCCAGAGCGCACCCCGGGAACCTGCGGGTTGCCACATGGATAATATCCCTGACAGCAGCACCGGTGCCCGATGTAATCACGGAAATTTTAGAGGGCAGAAAGGGCAGGGGCTTTTTATGCTCGGCATCAAACCATCCCTTATCCGACAGCTTCTTTTTAAGGATTTCAAAGGCCTGCTGCAAGGAGCCGGCCCCCTCGGGTTCCATATGCTCAAAAATCAGCTGATATGATCCCCGGGGCTCATAGAGGGAGATTCTGGCCATGCCGGTCACCTTCATCCCGTTTTCCGGGGTAAAGGCAAGTCTTCGCTTCTGACCCTTGAACATCACACAGGAGATCACTGCATTGGCATCTTTGAGGGAAAAATAAGAGTGGCCGGATGCCGGTGTTGCAAAGTTCGAAATTTCACCGGTAATCCATAAAAAAGGATACCGGTCCTCCAGCAGGAATTTTATTTCCCGTGTCAGACTTGCCACCGTATATATGTGCCCGTTGTTTTTTTCCGCTGATATCATTCAGTGTTCCCGGTACTTAAGCAAAGTTAATACTTATAAAATAAATCACCCTGGAAAGTCAATGTTCAAAAGCGGGAACAGCAGGTACGGAACCTGGAAAAAACTCCCGTACGAGACAGGTGATTTTACCTGTTCAGGTTTTGTACCAGGTAGATTTTCGGACAAAGGGCAGGGCGGCAACTACAACTGTCTGCGCTTCATTAACACTTTCATACTTCTGTGAAATTCATCGCAGTTATCAGGTGCGTGCACGTATCCCCCTGTTATAAAACCTCCGAGTTCGGAACGAATTCTGTATTTGAGATCATTCATCCGGTTAATGCTTCCGGCACCTTTTAATACATATAAATCAGTTTTGAATAACGGATAAAATCGAAGAGACATGGTTATCCGTGGAAACCAGTCCTGGTACAATTTAAAGATATCGTAAAATTTAAGTTTTATTGTCCAGTTTTCCGTAACTGCCAATCCACTAGCTGATATTCGATTTTTAATGTAATCCGTTTTCCTGAAAATATATGCTTCCGGTTTCAACAAGCAAAAAGTATTTTCCACTTCCAACGGCTTATTTCCTTTCGAGATTTTTATCGACGATTTTGAATTCGGGTTGATGAAATTGAATTATAGAGCATTATACAAAAAAATAACATCATGGAAAATCTTTGATACTTCCTGTGATGGAGAACCCGGTGAAGGTTCTATTGATTCGGGATATCAACAAAAGAATATCATTATTTCAATGTCCGATAATATATATTATGTAAACTTTTATTTTATAACCGGTTTATATGTTTAAAAAACGTAAATTCATACCGGATAACCAAATTGTAATCTTGAATTCTCCCCTGCCCGTGTTATATTAACTGTCAACTATCATACTGACCCCAACGTTATTAACCCGGAGGAATTACAATGAACGCAAACTTATCATTTCAGCAGACCGGCGTTGTTACCAAAGTCAACGCCTTTATCAGGAGTACCTATAACTGGATGACCCTCGGCTTGGTTGCTACAGGTCTGACATCCTATTACGTATCCACCAGCGAACCCATCCTTCAGATGATTTTCGGCAATCCCATGATGCCCTTTGTGCTTTTGATTGCCCTGGTTATTCTCTGCGGCTTTCTCGGCGCACGGGTTCACAAGATGCAGGCCAGCACAGCCACAGGTCTCTACGTTGCCCTGACAGTCCTGTACGGCGTATGCCTGGCACCGATTTTCCTGATGTATACCAAAGCTTCAATTGCCTCTACGTTTTTTATCTGTGCGGCAACATTCGGCAGCGCCAGTATCTACGGCATGGTTACTAAAAAGGATCTGACAGGTATGGGCCAGTTCCTGATGATGGGCCTAATGGGTATCTTCATTGCCATGATCGTTAACATGTTCATTGGCAGCTCTGCCATGCAGACCATCATCTCAATGCTGGCGGTTGTGATCTTTACCGGACTGACTGCCTATGACACCCAGAAACTGAAATCTATGGCTGTCAGCATCCCTGACAATGCCACAGGCGCAATGGTAAGAAAAGGCGCAATCATGGGCGCATTAAGCCTGTATCTCGACTTCATGGGATTATTTGTCCACCTGCTTCACCTCTTAGGTGTTGCAAGAGACTAAGCCCTTAAGTCAAACGCTGCAAAACACCGGGGGGTGGTTCCTGACTCAGGAACCACCCCCCTTTTTCTATAGAACAGCTGTAATTGAAACTATAGTTTACATATACTCTCCCTGACAGCCTGACAGATCTTTTCACAACATTCCCGGGTGATATCTACTTCAGGACCTTCCACCATTACCCTGAGCAGGGGCTGGGTACCGGAATACCTGACCAGCACCCTTCCCTGCTCTCCCAGCAGGGTTTCCACCTCTTTAATTGCATCTGCAATTAACGGCACTTTGTTGAAATCCGGGCGGGAGGCATCCACTTCCACATTCATCAGTATCTGCGGATAGACCGTCATGACTTCTGCCAGATCTGACAGGGATTTTCCTGTACCAATCATCACCTCAAGAAGTTTTAAGGCGGTCAGCATCCCGTCACCAGTTGTATGCTCCTTAAGGAAAATCATGTGGCCGGAGTCTTCACCACCGATGGTGGCATTGGTTTCCTGCATCCGTTCCAGAACCCTGCGGTCGCCCACATCAGTGATTTCATGGTCAATATTTAATGTTTTCAATGCATTGACAAGACCGATATTGCTCATAATTGTACTTACAACAATATTATTGCCAAGACTGTTCCGGGCTTTTGCATATTTTGCGCAGATGGCAAGGATCCTGTCCCCCGTGATTTCCCTGCCCTTGTCATCCACTGCAATCAATCTGTCTGCATCACCGTCAAATGCCAGGCCGATATCAGCTTTTTCCTTGAGTACAAGGGCGGAGACATCCCCGGTATGCTGGGAACCGCAATTCTCATTAATATTCTTACCGTCCGGTTGATTATGGATAAAAACCGTGTCAAACAGATCTGCCTTAAAAACCTGGCCTGCACATTCATATGCTGCACCATTGGAGGTATCAATGACCAGTTTGAGTTTTTTGTCGGGTTTCCCAAAAGGAAACTTTTCTAAAAGAAATCCGGTATACCTGCCACAACCATCTGTAATTACGGATATTTTACCCACCTCTTCGCGTGGAACAATATCTTCCCCGAGGATCCGGACTTCGATTTTTTCCTCCTGGTCATCAGAGAGTTTTATCCCGCCCCTTTTGAATATTTTAATCCCGTTGTCATAAAAGGGATTATGGGAGGCTGAAATAACAATACCGGCCCCTGCTCCTTCGACCACGCTGCTCAAATATGCCACACCCGGTGTGGGGATCACCCCTGCCAGAAGCACGTCAACACCGGTTGAAGAGATACCTGCAGCCAGGGCTGACTCAAGCATCTGCCCGGATACCCTTGTATCCCTGCCGATGATTACTGATCTGTTACCCGACTCCCTCGTAAACAGACCAACGGCCTGTCCGGTTTTCATTGCCAGTTCACAGGTCATGGGGTAGGTGTTTGCCCTGCCCCTTATACCGTCTGTACCAAATAGCTGTCCCATCAATTTTCCTGTCAGATTTTTACGGTTATCCTTAGGGATCGCGTAAGAATTGCTTCACATTATGTTTGCAAAATACCCAATGTTTTAAAGGGTTTTGTAAACAGGCCAGGTGAAGTTACTTTTATGCGATCCCTTAACTATAATGATAGTTTGTTTATAAGTTTCTTCTGGATGCTTTCCAGCCAGTCACAGCCTGTGTCAATAGTCTTCTGGTCCAATGCCTGGATTACAGAGACATACCCGTTCCCAGAGATAGCGGATTTTACAGTATTGATAAAGATAGCGGCTTCTTCTGTCACGGGATCTGAAGTTCTATGGGTCTCTATGATTTCCCCTGCCCGCTCTAGAACCGCAATCACCCTGTCATGACTTTTTACAGCCGCACTGCCCTGCCCCTTTGATCCGGCAGTCAGCAAATCCCTTGAAACTTTCAGTTTCTCCCCAAATGCCAGCAGGCGTTTTATCCGCTCGTCTATACATGAGGATAAGTTTTCCTTTGCTCCCCGGATCAGCTCTTTTGAATAAAAATCACAGATGAACAAGGATCTTACATGTTGATACCAGGCATCCAACGCGATCAATCCTGCAATATAGGCAATATTACGGGTAAAGATATGCCCGGGATTTGTGTACACACCCGGCTTCCTGGGAAGTGAGGCGTTTTTAAATCCGCCGCCCAGGATAAGCCTGTCAGTCCGGTTCTCACTTTTACGAACCACGGAACCTGCAGCAGTGATACAGCCGAATCCGATTTCAGCCGGCCCCACCAGCCCGCCCTGGCCGCCCAGAAAAACCGGGCGCTGGTTCAGCATCACCCCCTGGTGAACATTACCCATGATTGACGGGGTGGCTTTATCCTGGTTCGGGGTATAGTTGAAGTGAATGAATGAAGAGCCGACTTCCGAATGATCTTTTCGGCTGGTTCCCCCTGCCATGAGGCAATCACAGAAGTTAATCAGGCTGCCGAGGGTGACAAAGGGAAAAAGAATTGTCTGCTTTAATCCCACCGTATGTGCGGCATTGGCCTGTTCTTCGAGAATCGTGCCTTTGCGGACATGGGCACCGGATCCGAACTCATTCTGCCCCATAAGCACCGTGTCCTGGAAATACCCGCCTTTGAGACTGGTACCAGGGCCGACCAGGGTGTTTTCCAGGGTAACGGGGGCTTCATATCCGATCTGTGTATTGTCGGCAACCAGGGTCCGTTTACCGATCAGTTTTGTGCCGCTGTAAAGGACAACCCCCTTGCCGGAGATCCTGTCCGGGTCAACCTCATCTGAAATATAAACGGTTTCTGGATTGGGGATGCTCACCCCTTTGTCCGCAAGTGCGGTTACTATTGTCTGATTCATGGGGTTGTTTTTAAAAAGCCTGAGGGGGGGTTGTCAAGTAATTTTATGATTACACGGTGCTGTATCCTGCATCGTCCTGGAACAGGAAAGACTCTCAGTTTATACGAAAAGGGGAAGGGGATGATACCACCGGGTAAAACACTGCGGCACGACCGGGACCAGTCGTGCCGCAGTATCAATACTGCAATAAACCTAAGCGAACTTATAAACGGAAGCGCCCCAGGTCAGGCCGGCACCAAGCCCGACAAAAAGGACCACATCACCTGGTTTACCGGTTCTTCCCTCTTCAATGGCTTCGTGAAGGGCAAGGGGAATACTTGCTGCTGTCGTGTTTCCGTATTTTTGGATGTTGTGGAAAACCTTGTCTTCAGGAAGTTTCAGGAACTGGCCAAAGGCCTGGTTGATCCGTTTATTGGCCTGGTGGGGAATCACTAGGTCAATCTCGCCAATATCCATGCCGGCTTTTTTCAAAACCTCCTGGGTGACCTGGGGCAGCATGCGAACGGCTTTCTTAAAGATGGTGGGGCCGTCCATGACCGGGAAATATCTGGGATCGTCCAGGGAAACCCCCTCGGGCATCCGTTTAAACAGGTTTGAGGCGGGCAGCTCCGTCATAAGGGAATCCGCATAATTACCGTCGGCATGGAGGGCCGATGCGATCAACCCCACATTCTCTTCTGTATCACTGGCTTCCACGCAGACCGCAGCTGCGCCGTCCCCGAAGATAACAGTGACATCACGTCCCCGGGTGGATTTGTCCAGCCCGGAAGAGTGGACCTCGGCACCAACCACCAGCACCTTATTGGCCAGCCCTGATTTTATGTAGGCATCAGCCGTTGCCATGCCGTAAAGAAATCCGGTGCACTGCTGGCGGATATCCAGGGCCGGTGTGCTGTTAAGCCCCAGGTTCCTGGCAAGCAGGCACCCGCCGCCGGGAAACATGATATCCGGGCTCAGGGTGGCAAAAATGATAAAATCAAGATCTTCAGGCGCCCATCCGGCCGCCTCAAGGGCCATCTTCGCAGCTTCGGTACCGAGATCTGAAGAGCCGCATGCATCTTCCTCGGTTATCCAGTGACGCTGGTGGATACCTGTGCGCTGGCGGATCCATTCGTCCGAAGTATCCATGATTTCCTTGAGATCATCATTGGTCACTATATGCGGGGGAAGAAATTTACCCGTTCCTTTAATAATCGATTTTTTCATTGGGTATTCCTTATCATTTAGGTCATTATATATAATTATCAATTGCCAAAAATAAGATACTGCTATATGATTCACCCCTTAATCAGGGTATCAGGACCTTATAGTATTAATTTAGTATTAAGGCAAGAAACTTAAACCCCGGCAGGATATAAAATACAAAGTATCCCGCTGCCGGAATCAAAATAAAACCCAATAGATAAAGAGAACCGTGTTTACTAGCATACTTATTCTTCTGGCCGGGCTTGCCCTGCTCTATTACGGCTCTTCCGTGCTTGTGGAAGGCTCAGCCTCCACTGCCGTCATGTTCGCCGTCCGCCCGGTTATCGTAGGGTTAACCGTTGTCTCCTTTGCCACTTCCGCACCGGAGCTTCTGGTCAGCCTTGTGGCTGCGGTAAAGGGATCCGAAGGCATTTCCCTCGGCAACATCCTTGGATCCAATGTGATCAATATTGCCCTGGTTCTCGGCGCCTCGGCCCTGATCAAACCGGTAACCATATCAAAACAGATCATCCATGTCGAACTGCCCTACATGATACTGATCTCCTTTATTTTCTGGATTCTCTGCCTGGATAACAACATCAACCGCCTGGACGGTATCATTCTTATCGTCCTGCTGATCGCCTTTCTGGTATACGGATTCTTAACGGCTAATGATAAATCCACAAATAGGACAACCGATGAAAACAGGACCTTTGCAGTTATCCTTAAAAATTTCGTTTATATAGTCCTGGGGATAGTCATGCTGGCATTCGGTGCGAACTTTGTGGTCAGGGAAGCCATAAAGATGGCCCAGGTCATTGGGCTGTCACAGACCTTTATCGGCATTTCGGTTGTGGCGCTTGGCACCTCCCTGCCCGAACTTGCCACATCTGTTGTTGCGGCTGCCAGAGGGGAAAGCGATATCTCCGTGGGCAACGTGGTGGGATCAAACCTCTTTAATATCTGCCTGGTCATGGGAGTGGTGGGATTGTTTAACCCCATGGAGGTTGCACCTTCCCTGCATTGGTTTGAGTTTCCCTTTATGCTTTTTATCTGTCTGGTGCTCGGGGGCATTGCCTATGCTGCCAGGGGCGTCGGCAAAAAGGGCGGTCTCCTGTTTATTGCCCTGTTTTTCGTGTATATCGGGGTTTCCTATTTTAATTAAATTATAATTTCGCCGGTTTTTCTTTTTTTCCTTGCAAGTTTCGGCGAAATTATTATATGGACTTATAGGTAAATTTTTTCCACCCCATTACAAGAGGCTTACATGGCAGATCCCAAACGACTTCTGATAGTGGATGACAATGAAGACATCCTGTCCACCTTTTATGAATTTTTCAATTCATTGGGATATGAAGTTAAGACCGCTGTTGACGGATTTGCAGCCCTCAAGGTACTGCGGGATAAACCTGATTTTTTTGACTGTCTGATCACGGACCTTGTAATGCCCAATATCAGCGGCGTTGGTTTGATTTCCATTGTCAAAAAAGAATATCCTGAATTAAAAATCATTGCCATGACCGGATACGGTGACCAGCCCGGTGCCCTGGCATCTGAAGCAGAGGCGGATTTTGTACTGTTCAAGCCCATTGATCTGTTTAAAATAGAGGAAAAAGTCTCTTTCCTTCTTGGGCAAACCAAAAAATAATCCATAGAGAGCAAGACAAGCTTATGAGCACACCCCTGATAGGCGTCAGCAAGTCCATATTGAAGATCAAGGAACTGATCAACCACGTTGCCAATACCTGTCTCAACGTATTAATCACCGGCGAAACCGGTGTGGGAAAAGAAGTTGTGGCCCAAAGCCTTTATGCAGAATCCCCCCGGGCCGCCAATAATTTTGTGAAAATAAACTGCGCAGCCCTGCCGGAAACCCTTCTTGAATCCGAACTTTACGGTTACGAAAAAGGGGCGTTTACCGGTGCGCATAAAAAGAGGCCGGGAAAATTCCTTACCGCCCATAAAGGGGTATTGTTTCTGGACGAAATCGGGGATATGCCCCTGACCCTTCAGTCAAAAATGCTCCACGTACTCCAAAGCGGTGAATTTTCCCCCCTTGGCTCTGACGAGGATTTTAAGACAGATGTATGGGTGATTGCAGCAACCAACCGCAACCTGGAAGAAAGCATCAACAACAAAACCTTCAGGGAAGACCTGTTTTACCGGCTTAACATTATTAAGATAGATATACCTCCCCTGCGCAAACGGCCGGAGGACATTCCTGCCCTTATAGAGTACTATTTCAGGATGTACCGGTCAGAGTATCCCAACAGCGACGGCGGCAAGCCGGATCCTGAGACCCTTGAAAGGCTGTGTGCCTACCACTGGCCCGGCAATGTCAGGCAGTTGCAGAACTGTATCAAAAAACAGATGGTGCTGAACTCCTGGGATAAAATATTTGAAGAACTCCCCCAGGACCCTTCACTTATATCTGAACAGGATACGGATTCTCCCGGCGGGGAACAGGCAGACACCCTGTTTCACAATGATGTCAACCCGGAACGTATGAAAATTATTTCCGAATTTGTGGATCTGTCCACCAGTTCTGAAAAACTCTTTGAAGATATTTCCCTTAAAAAGATAAAGAAACTGGCCTCTGACAAGGTTGAAAAAGAAGTCATCACCTTTGTCCTTGAAAAGGTAGGCTGGAACCGCTCCAGGGCAGCTAAAATTTTAAAGGTCAGTTACAAGACCCTCTTGTATAAGATGAGCGAGTTCAGCGTCAGCCCCCCTGTGAAATAGCCCGAATCCTCTACAATTCCGGACTTTATAAGACCCGGCAGGCTGGTTTTTCATTCCCTTGATGGAAAGCCTTGCCGCCGGGTTTTAATTTTCCACCCCTCCACGAAAAAAAATACTATTAGGGTTTACTTCCCTCCTGTTTTTACATATAGAGTTTATTTATGTTTTACGCAGTGCATTATCGCCTGAAATCAAGATAACCGGCGATATGAAAGAAAAGCTTCACTTTAGTTAAAATTGACGTTGTTATTTTTTGAATTTTTTCACTTTCAGACATTTAAAACAGGAAAAATTCAAAATCGTTTTTTTATTTATTCTTAAAGGAGGAGATATGCGGAAAATTGCTCTAATCACGATTGCAGCCCTGGCCCTGGCCATGATCCTAACCCCTGCAGCATTCAGTGCGAGAAAGACCATTATCAAAATCGGCATTAATGCCCCCCTGACCGGGGATATTCCCAAGGTTGGCGAAGGGTCCAAATATGCGGCCATGCTCTGGCTTGAAGATATTGAAAAAGCCGGCGGTCTTGAAGTGGGCGGTAAAAAATACGATGTTGAGCTGGTCATTGAAGACAACGAATCAAAAGCAGAATCCGCAGTAAAGGCAAATACCAAAATGATCACCCAGGACGATGTACTGGCCATCATCGGCCCCCAGTCCTCTAAACAGGCAGTTCCTGCAGGTGAAGTTGCCAATAAGTATAAAACAGTCATGATCTCCCCCTGGTCCACCAATCCCAATACCACCATGGACAGGCCATTTGTTTTCCGCGGCTGCTTCCTGGACCCGTTCCAGGGGCCTGTTGTGGCCAATTTTATCACTGAAGAGTTCGGATTCACCAAGGCTGCGGTTCTTTACGATGTGGCATCCGACTATCCAAAAGGCCTGGCAGAGGTGTTTAAGGAGGCCTGGGAGAAAAAACATGGTGCAGGTTCCGTAGTTGCATATGAAAGCTTCACCACAAAGGACACGGACTTTTCCTCCCAGCTGACCAAGATCGTTAAATCAGGCGCCGAAGTTCTCTTTACCCCCCAGTATTACAATGAGGTGCCATTGATTGTAAGCCAGGCCAAAGACCTTGGCTGGAAAGGCCCCATTGTCGGCTCCGACTCCTGGGGATCTGCCGAGACCGTTGAACTCTGCGGCGATGCCTGCTACGGCCTGTTCTTTTCCTCCCACTATGCTGCAGCCGGTGCCAAAGGTGCCACCAAGGCATTTATAGACCGTTATGAAAAATCCTACGGCTATATTCCCGATGATGTTGCCGCCCTGACCTGGGATGCCCTCCAGCTTGCACAGCAGGCGATTCAGAATACAGGCAGCATCTCCGGCCGTGTTGACAAAGACCGCGGCGCCGTACGTGACGCCCTTGCCCGGATCAAGGATTTCGCCGGGATTACCGGTAATATGACATTTACCGAAGAAGGGGATCCCATCAAATGTGCGGTTATTGTTAAGATAAACGACAGCGGTCAGTATGAATTCTACAAATCCAGTTGTCCCTAAAGCGTTTCCCTGATCCGGGGATAGGTTCAACCTGCGGAATGACTGCCGCGCGGATAACCGTGCTGCAGTCATTCCTGTATACATGCAACAGGAGTTGGTGAATGGAATCCTTGACTGATTTTCTCCAGTATATCATTCAGAACCTGATCAATGCAGCCCAGCGCGGCAGCTTTTACGCGGTGATCTCCATCGGGTATTCAATGGTGTACGGCGTACTTATGCTTTTCAACTTTGCCCACGGCGATATTTTCATGGTGGGTACCTATATCGGGTTCGGCATTGCCACCCTTTTTCTGGCCATATTTGCAGGCCTGCTGCCTGCCCCGCTGATTTTTTTATCCACCGTTGTGGTGACCATGTTCCTGGCTTCCTGGATCGGCGTATTTGTGGAAGTGGCAGGGTACCGGCCCCTGCGCCAGGCCCCGAGGGCCTCCGCCGCCATCACCGGGCTTATGATCGGTATTATATTTGAAACCGGTATCCTCATTATGCTTGGTGCCAAACGCCTGAGTTTCCCCCCCCTGATGGAATCGGTCACCTATAATGTGGGAGGGGTCTACTTTACCAATGTAAAAATAATGATCATCATTATTTCCCTGGCCCTCATGCTGGCCCTGCACGGATTCATCCAAAAGACAAAATGGGGGATGGCCATGCGGGCCATGTCCTATGATTTTCTTGCCGTTCCCCTCATGGGGGTCTCCATAAACATCATTGCCCCCCTGACCTTTGCCGTTGGTGCAGGCCTTGCGTCGGTGGCAGGTATCCTTTACGGACAGGCCTATCCCATCCTGGACCCCTATATGGGGGTGATCATCGGATGGAAGGCATTTGTGGCAGCCATCTTAGGCGGCCGCGGATCCATCAAGGGCGCGGCCCTTGCCGGATACCTGCTGGGTTTTATTGAAATATTTGTGGCGACGATCTTTCCGTCAACCCTGAGGGATCTGATTGCCTATTCCATCATCCTTCTGATTCTGACCTTCAGGCCCAGGGGATTCTTCGGAATGGAGCACAGTACGAAACTTCGGTTGTAACTCAAAGTAAACCTATCAGCAAATCAAACAGGAACAAATAATGGAACTTGCAAGAAAATTCAAGTCAATGTTTTCCACCGTGCCCATGCTGGGCTGGCTGCTGGGCATTCTTGTGGGGGTATTAATGGAGTATTACTGGGGATATGATTATATCTCCTATTACCTGGGGCTTCCCAAGATACCCGTGCTTTTCGGCGCCCTGCTCATGCTCAAGGAACCCATGATGATACCCGGTGTCCTGGCCTATGACCTTGTGGTCTATGTTTTACCGGTACTGGCCGTGGCCCGTCTGTCCACCTTCATCACCAACCCGGTTGCCGCAGCGCTGGAAAAGCTGCCCCTGGCCCTGTCAGTGCTCATTCACCTGGTTCTTTTTTACGGGGTGCTTAACCTCTGGGCAGGTATCAATGACTACAGGGTTCTGGTGATAAAGTTAACCATGATCTCGATTATTCTTACGGTAAGTATCAATGTGATCAACGGCTATCAGGGGGAATTCTCATGCTCCCATCCCGGCTTTATGGCCATAGGTGCCTATGTTTCCTCGATTTTCACCCTGCTGCTCTTTACCAACGATAAAATTTTCGGTGCGGCCCTGCTCCCCCCCGAACTTGGTCCGTGGCTTTTTCCCGTGGCCCTTCTTGCAGGCGGCGCTGCAGCAGCCATCGGTTCCCTGGCCGTGGCCATTCCCTCGTTTCGCACCCGGGGGGATTACCTGGCCATCATCTCCCTGGCATTTATGTTTATTGTAAAATCCGCCGTTGAAAACCTCCATATTATCGGCGGTGCAAGGGGGATGGGCGGACAGCCCGATTTCGCCCCCTTACATGTGATTTTTACCTGGACTATGCTCTGTATCTGGATTGTTCACAACTTTGTCACCTCCATTATGGGCAAGGCCCTGAATACGGTAAGGGATGATGAAGCCGCCTCGGAATCCATGACGATCAAGACCCGGAAAACCAAGATGACCGCCTTTATGTTCGGCGCTTTCTGGGCCGGTATTGCCGGCGGGCTGTTTGCCCATGTCCTGGCCTATATCAACCCGGGCATGTTCAGTATAAACCGGCTGGCAGAGATCCTGGCCATGGTCTATTTCGGCGGGCTGAACTCCATTGTCGGCTCCATTGTCGGGGCAGTCTCCATCAACGTACTTGGTGAAGCCCTCCGCCCCCTTGAACTCTTTAAATGGATCATCATCCCCCTGATCCTGATCTTTGTCATGATATTCAGACCCTACGGCCTGATCTCATTCAGGGAGATTAATGCGAAAAAATTATTGCGGGCAAAGGCAAAACCACCTGAGGACCAGGGTGCGGTTCCCCAAGACAGCAAGATAGGAGCGTAATTATGTCATCATTGCTCAACGTTTCAAATATGACCCACTATTTCGGCGGGTTACGGGCGGTTCATAATTACAACCTGAACATTGCCCCCCGGCAGATCACCGGATTGATCGGCCCCAACGGTGCCGGAAAAACCACTATTTTTAACCTGATTACAGGGGTGTATACCCCCACTGAGGGTGCCATCACCCTGGAAAACCGGAGTATAACCGGTCTTGAAACCAATGAAATTGCAGCCAGAGGTCTTGGGCGGACCTTTCAGAACCTTGCCCTGTGGCGGCATATGAACGTATTGGACCATATCAGGATGGCCCACTATTCACAATTGACCTACGGGCTGTTCGGTTCGTTTTTCAACACCCCGTCCTGCCGCAGGCAGGAAAAACAGGTTGAGGAAAACGCCTACCGGCTTCTGGAATTGTTTGACATCAAGCAGCACGCGGACCAGCTGGTAACCAGCCTGCCCTATGGTGCCCAGCGCCGGGTTGAAATGGCCAGGGCCATGGCCACAAACCCGAAGGTGCTGTTTCTGGACGAACCCACGGCCGGCATGACACCGGATGAGCTGGTCCAGATGATAAAAATCATACGCCAGGTGCACGAAGACTTTAAAGTGGCCATCTTTCTTATTGAGCACCGGATGAAATTTGTAATGGAGCTTTGCCAGTATATCCAGACCCTGGTGTTCGGAGAGGTCATTGCCGAAGGACCTCCCGAGGAAATCCAGAACAATCCCGAGGTCATTGAAGCCTATCTGGGTAAGGAGGACCTGACCTGATGCAGCTGAAAATAGAGAATCTAAAAGTATCCTACGGTAATATCAAGGCCCTCCACGGCATCAGCTTTACGGTTGAACCGGGCGAAATCCTTACCATCATCGGCGCCAACGGCGCCGGTAAAAGCACAACGCTCCGGGCTGTTTCAAGGATGATCCCTGCAGAGCCCGGCTCTGTTCTGGAATTTGAGGGAAACAATATTCTCAAATACAGCGCAGACAAGGTCGTGTCAAAACTGGGCATCTCCCATGTGCCTGAGGGGCGGCGGATATTCGGGAACCTGACAGTGACCGAGAATCTTACACTGGCCTGTTTTGCCAGAAAAGACAAGGATCAGATCGCAAAAGACCTCAAGTGGGTGTTTGATTTATTTCAAAGGCTTGAGGAGAGGCGGGACCAGCTCGCAGGAACCCTGTCCGGCGGTGAACAGCAGATGCTGGCTGTGGGCAGGGCCTATATGTCCGGCAGAAAGATCATGCTGCTGGACGAACCCTCAATGGGCCTTGCGCCTTTGCTTATGCTGGATATGTTTGACGCGTTAAAGGAAATCAACAAACTGGGCACCACCATTCTGCTGGTGGAACAGAATGCCCGTCTGGCCTTAAAATTCGCCCAGCGGGGCTATGTAATTGAAAACGGCTCCCTGGTGTTAGAGGGACCTGCTGACGAATTACTGGTCAATCCGGAGGTGAAAAAGGCCTACCTGGGCGCTTAACCCGGACACAACACCAACCCGGATATTTCGGGCTAATTGCCCCGGCTGTCACCGGACAGACCGGGGCATTAAGACCGGATATGAATCATAAATAAGGTTGAAATGCGTTTACCAGCGCATCAACAGCCTTTTCCAGCAGCCCTTTCGGACAGGCAATATTCACCCGCTCGAACCCTGCCCCGTTCTCCCCGAACCAATCGCCGTGATCCAGGGCAAGACCCGCCTCTTTTTCTACGATGTCAACAATCTTCTCTGATGAGAGCCCAAGTTCCCTGAAATCCATCCAGGGAAGGTAGGTCGCTTCCAGGTCATAGACTTTTACACCGGGCAAACCGCTTTCAACCCGGTGTTTCAGGTAAGTATAATTCTCATTCAGGTATGAAATCAAATCCCAAAGCCAGGGTTCGGCCATTTCATAAGCTGCCCGGGTGGCGATGGCGCCGAAAAGGCTGCCGCTTCCCCTGGTATTCATACCCAGAGTCTCAAAATAGACTCCCAGTTCATTGCGAAGCCCCGGATTGGGAACCACCAGGCTGGAGTGTGAGAGGCCTGCCAGGTTAAAGGTCTTTGACGCTGCATTTGCGGCAATGGAATTTTCGGCAAATTGTTTCGAGATGGATTGAAAACTGGTGTGTTTAAACCCCGGCATAACCAGGTCGCAATGAATTTCATCGGCAAAAATCAAGACATTGTTGTCTATGCAAATTTTACCGAAGGCTTCAAGCTCCTCCCTTGTCCAGACCCGACCCACCGGGTTGTGCGGGGAACAGAGGATGACCATTTTAGCCCTGGGATCAGCCGCTTTCCTGGCCAGATCCTTAAAATCCATCTCATACCGGTGGTTAACGATCTGCAGCGGATTATCAATAATCTGCCTGCCGTTTTTCCGTATGGCAGCGGCAAAAGGATAGTAGACCGGGGTCTGGATGATCACCCCGTCACCGGGTTGGGTAAACCGCTGAACCAGGTAATTGACCGCCGGTACAACACCGGGTGTGTTTAAAATCCAGCCGGATTTGATTTCCCAGTTGTGGCGGCGGCCGTACCAGTCAATCAAGGCTTCATCATGTCCTTTGTCCTGGATGGTGTATCCGTAGATCTGGTGGGCCATCCGGTCTTCCATGGCTTTACGCACCACAGTGGGGCAGTAAAAATCCATATCCGCCACCCACAGGGGCAAAAGCGCCTCCCTGTCCACACCGAATTGGGATACCAGAACGGAAGGTTCCCATTTCATGGAGCCTGTGTTGCTTCTGTCAATTATCTCGTCAAAATTCCAGTCTTTTTCCATTTTAATCCTTGTTCTCAAATTTTCCGGTTCCAGGACAGTCTATATACCATTGGTCAGCCTGTGGGCAAAGCTTTTTACTATGGTTTCCGCAGATTCCTCAGAGTTAATTGACCCCACACTTTTTCCGGCCTGGAAAAATGCCTGATACCCCACTCCCCTTACTGAAGCCTGCTTAAGCTGCCAGACAGACTTCAGGGTGTAGATCATCCGCATATAGTGCTTTCCCCTGGGATGGCGCAGCATTTTTTTGGCCAGCCATCCGGCCCGGGTGCCTGTCCGGCTGATATAGGGGGTGTTAATCACTGAAACCGGGACCCCGGATATCTTATCGGTGAGTACGATATCATCTTCCCCGGCTTTTAATATGGCCTGTTTATAGTCGTCATGGGCCGTGCACTCTTTTGCTGCTATGAAACGGGTCCCCATCTGAACACCGCTGTATCCCATATCCATCACTTCGTTAAACTGGTCCGGATGGCCTATTCCGCCGGCACACACCAGGGGGACGCCAAGACCTGACAGGCTGTCGTAAAGGGCCCGGGCAGCTTTGGCCCCGGTGTGCCCCCCTGCCCTGTTATTGACGCAGATCAGCCCGTCAACACCGTTGTCCAGCGCTTTCCTGGCCCATTTCAGCCCGGTTACGTCATGGTAGACTTTACCGCCGAAATCATGGACCTTATCCACGACCCAGCCAGGATTTCCAAGGGCGGTTATAAAAAAACGGATCCCGTGTTCAAGGGCGATATCTATCCATTTCCGCATCCGCTCCTCGTATCTGGCAGAAGATTTTTCCACAATGGCATTAAATCCCACAGGATTGCCGGTGATCCGCCGGATCATGGAAATTCCCCGGGCAAGGGAGTGTTTGTGGACAAATTCCATTGAAACGGGCTGGATAACCCCTAGTCCGCCTGCCTTTGAGACACCTGCAATCAGTTCCGGGTTCGAACAGGGATACATGGCCCCGCAGATAACGGGAAACCTTACTCCGGCATCCCTGGTAAACCCTATGTCAAATGCTACCATTTTTATTCTCCATTATAGCTGCCGAATAAAGCGTTATCAGGGTGATCTCACTGAAGGTATTCAGCCGGACAGGAATCCCCACAGCCCCGGCACCCTGACTGGTATAACCGGTCATGGACCTGTAACGCCACTGCCCCTTTCCGTATCTGTGCCCCTTATTGAGGTGAAGTACAAGGGGAATCCCCCCCGGCAGGCAGATCTGACCGCCATGGGTATGGCCTGCCAGATAAAGATCGCATCCGCTTTCTCCTGCCTCCTGGTAAAGCTCCGGCGTATGGACCAGGGCAATCTTGAATTTTTTACCCTCCGAATTCTCAGCCTGAGCCTTCAACGCCTGAATGGCACCGGCGGTCAGAAATTCATGGGGATCGTCCACCCCTGTCACTGCAATCCCGGTATTTTTTCTCCGGATCCCGTATGTTTCGTTTAAAAGCACACGAATGCCCAGGTGTTCAAAAGGGTCAACCATCCTCCAGGTATCATGGTTTCCCAGGGTTGCACAGGTGCCGTCCTCTGCATTGACGGCAGAGACGATCTGCTCCATCCCCCCCAGGATTCCTTTATATACATCATCCCGGAACTCAGTGACATAATCCCCGGTCATCACACAGAGATCAGGGTTGACTCCCTTTACAAGCCTGCATATCCTTTCCGCAAGGTCAGGAATGAAATCAAGGTGGAGATCGGTGAGGTGAAGAACGGTATACCCGTTAAACGCTGCCGGCAGTGTACTGAAAACCATATCTTTTTTAACCAAGCGGGGGGAGGCGGCGTTGGCGAGCCCCCTCTTGTACAAAGGCGTCCCCATGATAAGCCGCTCAAAGAGACGGGCCGTGCCTCTGATTCTTCGCACTTTTCCAAACCGTGCCTGTGCAGCCTTTTTCCTGAGCGTTTTTTCTGCTTCGGCACGGTGAGATATCCACTGTTGCCTGGCATTTGACTGATCGTTCATAAATACCTTATTTTAGACCGGTTCCGATTGTCGACTCCGGCATTTAACACAAATGCCTTCAGATAAAGGCCATTGTCCATAAACTGATTTTAGTTTCATTTGATAATTTTTCCCGGCAGTCATAGGTACCCAGGAACAGGTTACAGCATATCACATCGGGACAGCCCTCTAAAAGAGACTTTCCATTTAAGGGAAATCAGGGTATTCTTCATGTATATTCACAGATCCTGATCTCTCTTTTTTTAAATCGTAACCAAAGGAGGACGCCATGGCCACTGGTGCCTGCGGAATCAATTGCGATGTCTGCCGCCTTAACCTGTTAGGATTGTGCACCACCTGCGGCAGCGGAAAAAGCCATGAGGCCGGTGTTAAACTTGCTGCCCAGGAACGGGTCCTCGGCGATACCTGCCCCATTCTCACCTGTGTCTGCATGAACCAAAAGTCTTATTGCATGCGGGACTGTTCCCAGTTTCCCTGCGACAATTTTACCATCGGTCCCTATCCTTTTTCAGATGCCTATCTGGAAATGCAGAAACGGCGGCGCAGGGAATGGGCCCCCCGGCTTGATCCCCTGGGAAAACCCGTTGAGATTCCGGATGAATACTGGGATGTCCTGCAAAAAAAAGACCTGAACCTCACCGCAGCCGTCAGCGAGACGGAAGCGGACAAGAAGCGGTGTATCACATTTGACTTCCTGGATCTGCCTCTGGTGCTTGATCCCGACGGGAGGCAGTTACAGGAAAGACAAAAGGACGGGACCACCCGGCCCCTTGATATCCCCCTGCTGACCTTAACCGTGCTTATTTATTTTAAAACCGTTGACCGGCTATTCCCCATGGGAAAGGATCTGATCTCCACCAAAGAGATGGGGGGACAGGGAGATTTTTTTACAGGGGATCACAAGCTGAGAAAAACCACCCTGCTTAACCGGTTTGCAGGCGATGCCGGGGAATTTGCCCAGGCTGCCCTTGCCCTGGGCGGAAACCAGATTGACATGGGGGATGCGGCATGGGTGCTTTATCCCTTCCCCAGGGTAGCGGTTTACTACCTGTTCTGGGACCTGGACAGTGAATATGAATCCAGGCTTTCCATCCTCTTTGACAGGTGCATTGAGAAGATATTCACCCCGCCGATGGTGTGGGAACTGGTCAACCTGGTCAACGCAAGGCTCCTCTCCGTTTAGACATAATGGCGAAAACTTTTATTACTTTGAGACAGGCCGTTTCTCAACTATCAGCCAATATGTCTAAATGTGAAAAACCATCAAAGCTGCTGCCACCGGTTTCAGGGTGGTGCAGCTTTGATGGTTTACAGGCCTTCTGGGATCGAATCTACAAGGTCTGCGTCATGAACTAATTTTTCTCGTAGGTTTTGAGCAGTGAGAAAATCACAGGGCTCAAGGCCACCAGGCCGATGAGGTTGGGAATGGCCATGAGGCCGTTGAACGTATCGGACAGGTTCCATACAAGGTCCAGGGATACAACAGAACCGACAAAGGTCAGGCCGGCCCAGATCCACTTGTAATATTCCACGGCCTTAACACCGGCAATATATTCCAGGCATTTGGACCCATAGTAAAACCAGCCGAGAATTGTTGAGAAGGCAAAGAAGATCAGGCCGAAGGTAACGATGAACTGGCCTATCCCGGGAAGGGATGTTGCGTAGGCAGTGGAGGTCAGTGCAGCACCGGACAGGCTGTCGGTTATACTCATCAGGCCGTTGGCATCAAAGGAGATCAGCCCGGAAACCAGGATAACCAGGGCAGTCATTGAGCAGACCACCAGGGTATCGATAAAAGATCCCAGGGAGGCAATAATACCCTGGGTAATGGGATCTTCAATTTTGGAGGCAGCATGGGCAATCGGCGCAGAACCAAGCCCGGCTTCGTTGGAGAAAACACCCCGGGCCACACCAAAACGGACCACAGTGCCCAGAAAACCACCACCCACGGCAGTACCGGAAAAGGCATTGGAAAAGATCATACCGAATGCGTCGGGAATCATGGCTGCCTTGGCAATGAGAACGACGATACTTCCTGCGATATAGGCAACGGCCATGATGGGAACAATTTTAGAGGTAACACCGGCTATGGTTTTGATCCCGCCGATAATCACCATTCCCACTGCAATGGCAAGAACAATACCGGTTATCCATGTCGGGATGCTGAGGCTTGAGGCCATGGCAGAGGCAACGGAGTTGGACTGTACCATATTGCCGATACCAAAGGAAGCGACAAATCCGAACAGGGCAAAAGCCCACCCAAGCCAGCCCCAGTTGCCGCCGAATTTCTCTTTCATACCCAGTTTAATATAGTACATCGGCCCGCCGGACTGCTCACCGTTTTCATTGGTGATTCTGTACTTGACCGCAAGAACGGCCTCGCCGAATTTCACAGCGCCGCCAAAGGCGCCGGTTACCCACATCCAGAACACGGCACCGGGGCCGCCTGCGGCAATGGCTGTGGCGACACCGGCGATATTACCGGTTCCGATGGTTGCGGACAGAGAGGTCATCAGGGCCTGGAAAGGGGTAATATCCCCGTCCCCCTTATGATCTTTTGAAAAAAGGAGCTGAAAGGCATAAATTAACTTCCTGAACTGGACCACACGGGTTCCGAAAGTGAGATAAACTCCTGTACCGACCAAAAAGAAAATCATGATGGGGCCCCAGGCAAAACCGCCGACTTTAGCCACCACTAAATTTAATACTTCCATTAGTACTCCTTTATAATTGGGTTGTGTTGACTGCGCCGCCACCGGACCGGCCGGTCCCCTGACCACCTGGTCAAAGGGCGCAGTGCAGCCGTGTATACAAGCATAGATCATATTGATACACAAAATATGCCATTACGTAACACTGGACAGAAACACAACAGAATAGAGAATTAAAATCAGATACTTATGCAGAACCAACCATCAGAGAGGCATGTGTCATAATGAACCGGACAAGTATTAAACCGTGTCATTATGACCCGATTTCACTGATTAGGCAATATCATTGAGGAGATTCAGGAAAAAAAGAGGGGTTAAACAAGGTTTTCAGATCCGGTGTGTCACATTGACCCGGGTGGGTCGTTTTGACACACCATTAATCACATCAGAGCTTAAATTTCAGTATCAGCAGCGCTAACATCACTAGCAGCGTTAGCGTAGGATTTCAACTTACGAAGCAGGGTTTTCCTGCCGATGCCAAGGATTTTAGCCGCCCGGGTCCGGTTGTCCCCGGTCTTTGCCAGCACTGCCAGGATATGCTCCTTTTCCACCTGGTCAAGCCGCCACAGGGACCGGTCTTCACCAAGGTTATCAGCGGACTGGGAGATATCCGGCTGGGATGTCCCGCCCAGGGATTTCAGGGTAAGCGTATCTGTCTTCTCCCTGAGAACGGCAGATGCAATTATGTTTTTCAGCTCCCTGATATTA
>JAKSAX010000290.1 GCA_022361395.1 Desulfobacterales bacterium
CACCAGGACCACCAGGCTTGGCCAGAGCAGCGGCAGGACGGTCCGGGTGGCCAGGGAAACACAGGCACCGACCAGGGGGTCCATGCGAAAGAAAATATTTACTGCCCAGGGAATCCCGTCACCGCCGGAATAATCCGTCAGCCTGAACAGGGCCAGGAAGATAAACAGACAGGTCAGCTGGGTGGCCTGGCGCAGCCGTTTCCAGTATTTCCTTTTCATCTATACCCCAACGTTGAATAAAAAAGGTGAAAGCCTATGGTTTCATTATGAACAATGTGCAGTCCGGATAAAATTCCGGAATGACGATCAAACCTGAAATTCCCTGATCTTAAATTGATCCAGGTCCATCCGGCCCAGGCCCAGCTCCGCTGCCCGCACCGTGGATTCCAGATCCCCAGGCGCCATACCGAAAAGGGTGGTGGCCCAGGCATCCACAGCCACCGGGTCCCTGCCCGCGACCATGGTATCCAGTTGTTTTACATCAGACAGGCTGCCGCCGGAGGGGCCGTTCCGGACAATGACCCGGGTGGCATCCACCAGTGTCAGATCCGGACGGATGATAAGGTTGAGGTCTGCGATCTTTGCTGACAGATCATAGTGGAGACGTCCCCGCCAGCCGCCGATAACCCCCATGGCATTTTTCAGGCCGAGGCTTAACCCGGCACTGCTGTGGTGCTTTGCCACCGGGACGTTGATGTATGTATCCGCCTCAAGTGCGTCTTTATAAAACGGCCACTCTTTAAGGGTATGGCCTTTTTTGATCTGCACGGGCACAAATTTTCGCTCATCAATATACCGGCACTGGATATTGCGCTCCCCAAGGTCATCCAGGGCCGGTTTGATGCCGCTGTTCCGGTAGCACCGCCGCTCCTCATTGCAGGTCCTGTCAAAGACCTTTACCCTGGATGCACCGGCTTCAAGGGCCATCACCGCAAGGGCGGCAACGATTTCAGGATGGGTATTGGCCCCCTGGGCCACGGTCCTGTCCCAGCCGATGTTGGGTTTGATCACCACGACATCGCCTTTTTTTACAAAAGCCGCCATACCGCCGGCCTCATCAACCAGGCGGCGGGTCATGGCCGGGTAATCCCCTCCCCTGGCAACCCACAACTCAGCGTTCCCCTTATCTGCGGCAAAGGCCCCTGCCGGACAGGTAAAAACAGGCGGGGTCAGCAAAAGACCGGCTGACCACAAAGAGACCTGTTTTATAAATTCACGCCGGGACTGTTTATAAGTGCCGGGATTCCGCACTTCAGGATCTTTCCGGTTAAACGCGTCCATGCCCCCCTCCCTTTGGTTTGATTCTGCAGGTAAGCTAAAGGCAAGATTGTCCGGCAATATCAGTAAATTGTCAACCCCGGATCAAAACCTGCGGATGCAGCCTCAGTGGCATACTCCAAACCGGATTATAACGGAAAAGACTTTGACTGATCTTCCCATATATTATATAGTAAGCGTAACTTTTGATTCACGGATCTTTGCACAGTGTCATCCTGACCTGGCGTTTCCGCAGCTTCTGACATTATCACCTGTATTTGTTTCTCAACGTTCCATTGTTGCGTATCCCAAAGGCGTTCCCTGCGTTTGCGGCAGCTGTTGCTGCTTTCAAGTGCGTGACCCTATAATTTTTAAAAAGGAGGCAAAAATGGATGAACACACCATGTACTATGACACCATCATCAAACTGACCACCGCCATTTCCCAGTGCCGGGATCCGGAAGAGGTGGCTTTAATAACCGCGGAAAGTGTTAAAACCGCATTCAAGGCAAAGGGGTGTTCGGTCTTTCTGGTGAACAGGGAAACACGGGAATTGGGATTGGTGGCCTCTTCCGGGTTAAGCCGGGAATACCTGGAAAAGGGACCGATCCATTTCATGCAGACCATAAGAGAGGCCAAAGACGCCGTCCCCATCGCGATTTATGATGTGCAGGACGATCCCAGGATCGAATATCCGGAAGAGGCCAAAAAAGAGGGCATATCATCCCTGCTGGGTGTCCCGATCATAAGCCATAACAAAATCATAGGCGCCCTTCGGGTGTACACGGCAGACAACTGGGAATTCTCCTTTAACGATATTACCCTGGTCCAGTCCGTGGCCCTGACCTGCGGAATGGCCATGGATATGTGCCGGATGTATAAAGGGTATAAGACCAGTATTGAGATCCTTAAAAACATGCGGGGGGAGAACACTTACAAATCACATAAATGGACACCCTACGAAGGGGTGCCCACCTCTGTGGATCCGTCGATCTGCGACTATTGACCAGGGTTTGGCGGGGGCCAGGCGATACATTGGAGCGGGTCAGCCCAGAAGCGCCGCTTTTACCGTGTCCAGACCTATACGGTCTATCATACGGCCCATGCGCTCCCGTTTTGAGTGTTCCTTATAATAGGCGATAACCTTTGCCACCATATCTTCCGCCTCTTGTGCCGAGAGATCTTCAATCAGGAGATCCGCCAGCCTGGGCCGTGCTGATCCGTTGCCGCCGATCATCACGGCCCATCCCTTTGGGGTGCCATAGAGGGAAATATCCTTGATACAATTTTCCGCGCACTGGATCTTACAGCCGGATACCCCCATTTTCATCTTGCTGGGCAGGACCATCCCGTGATAAATGCTGTCCAGTTTCATCCCCATTTCAAGACTGTCCTGGTTGGCAAGGCGGCAATACTGAATGCCCGGGCAGACCTTGATGCTTCTCACGCAAAGCCCGACAGCATGGCCCGGGTCCATTCCCAGATCCTTCCAGACACCGTCCACATCCTCTTCCTCAATACCGATGACGGCAATCCGGGCCGCACTGGTTATTTTCAGTTCCGACACCTTATATTTATCTGCCACATCTGCCAGGTTCCGCAATTGGTCCGGTTTAACAACGCCGCATGGCACATGGGGGGCGATCGCATAGCGGATATTCTCTTTTCCCCGCTGGCGGATAACCCCTTTTTCTCCGTCTTTGAGCATTTTAACTCCTTATACTGGTAAAAATTATGCAATACCGGTTTGTAATATTCATGGTAAAAGATGTCAATGCCCGTATCCGCCTGCCTCAGGGCCAACACGCGTAACGTTTAAATAAAACCCCGGGCCAGGTCTACAGGCGACGGCCCTGACTTGCCTTCCCGTCGCCGATGGTGTAATAACCTGACCATGGAGACAAATGAAAAATACCGGGCCCAGGCCACCATGCTGGCCAACCGGGTAAAAAAACGCTATAAGCACCTGCGGAAAAAATTTAAAAAACAGAACCTGGAAGTCTTCCGCCTCTATGACTGGGATATTCCTGAGATAAGGGCTGTGGTGGACTGGTATGCCGGCCACCTGGTCGTTGGCGAGTACAGCCGGAACCAATCCGCACCGGAGTGGCTCCCCCTTATGGGAGAGGCTGTTGCCCGGTCCCTGAATGTACCGGAGGCCAATCTTCATTTAAAAATCCGTAAAGCCGGTATCAAGGAAGGAACCCGGTACAGCAGAATCAACCATAAAAACCAAAAATTTCCCGTATGGGAAAGAGACCTGAGGTTCCTGATCAATCCCAGTGACTATGTGGATACCGGACTCTTTTCCGACCACAGGAACACCCGGCACAGGGTCAGGGAAATGGCTGCAGGCAAAGACTTTCTCAACCTCTATTGCTATACCGGCGCCTTTACCTGCTATGCTGCCAAAGGCGGGGCTGCCTCCACCGTTTCAGTCGACCGGTCGGAAACCGCCATCAACTGGGTAAAGGAAAACCTGGAGCTGAATCATCTAACCGGCCCCGGTCACACCCAGGTCAGGATGGACACCCTGGACTTTTTAGAAGAGGTAAAAATTGAAAACCGGTCCTTTGACCTGGCCGTTGTGGATCCTCCCTCATACTCAACCACAAGGCGCACTGAGAAGCACTTTGACATTGCAAGGGATTACCCCCAGCTTTTAAATCAGGTATTCTCCCTTATGAGACCCGGCGGCACGCTGTTCTTCTCCACCAACCACCAGAATTTTGAGCTTAAAACAGAGCGGCTTGATGCGGAAAAGATAACCGAGATCACCGATCAGACCATTCCTGAAGATTATATAAACAAGCGGAAAAAAATCCACCGGTGCTGGGAGATCTCCTTCTGATGTTCGATCCATTTGAAAGCCGTACCAGCCGGAATATCCGCAACCAACTGTCTGAAATTTTTATTTCGGCCCTCAGCAAAGAGACGCCGGCCCTGATAGGAAATACCGTTCACTCCCTAAAAAAAACAGCGCCTGATCCCGATCATCATTATTATATTGATGAGAGGCTCAGACGCTATAATTTGATTTTAACCCGGCTTCCGTCCTGCAACCCTGCCCGTGATCCATTGGAAACAGCCCGCCTCTTGTGGAACCAGAACCTGTTCTTTGAATGCCATGAATGGCTGGAGCCGTTCTGGACAAAGGCATCAGGCCCCCGCAAAAAAGCTATCCAGGGTCTTATACGTGCTGCAGGAGCCTTTGTTTTGCTGGAAGCCGGACGGTTATCTGCGGCAGAATCCTCTGCCCAGAAAGCCATAATCCTGGTTGAGGACCATGGAGAGGAAATCAGGGGATTTCATACTGAAAAACTGATCAGGGCTTTGAAGGCGCTCTCACCCACGACTTTTCCGGACTGATTCTATAACCGCCAGAAAGAAACACCGGTTTTGGCGACTTCATCAACATCCAGAATACTTTTCACATCAATGAGACAGCTGTTGCCATCTAACATACCGGCCAGTTCATTTACCGGAATATCCTTGTACGCTTTATGGGGAACCGCCAGTATGACAGCGCCTAATTCCCTGAGTTCATCCCACCCGCAGAGATCTACACCGTAGTATTCCTTTGCCTCTGCCGGGTCTGCCAGGGGGTCATGCACCAGCACATCACACCCGTATGAGTTCAACTCATCAATAATATCCACCACCCTGGTATTCCTGAGATCCGGGCAATCCTCCTTAAAGGTCAGCCCCAGTACCCCCACACGGGCACCCTTAATATGCTGCCCCTCTGCAATCATCATTTTAACGGTCTTTTCAACCACAAACCGCCCCATATTATCGTTAATACGGCGGCCTGCCAGGATGATTTCAGGATGATATCCCTCGGATTCGGCTTTAAAGGTTAGATAATACGGGTCAACCCCGATGCAGTGCCCCCCCACAAGGCCCGGGAAAAACTTCAGAAAATTCCATTTGGATCCGGCTGCCTCAAGGACATTTTTCGTATCAATATCCAGCCGGTCAAAAATCAGGGCAAGCTCATTCATCAGGGCAATATTCAGATCCCTCTGGGTATTCTCTATGACTTTGGCTGCCTCGGCCTCTTTTATTGTCATTGTCCGGTGGACCCCGGCGGTGATAATTGATTCATACAGGGCGGCAACCTTATCCAGGGTTTCCTCATCATCACCTGAGACGACTTTGGTTATTCTTGTCAGGGTGTGTTCTTTATCCCCGGGATTGATCCGCTCCGGTGAATACCCTACGTGAAAATCCTCTTTCCAGACCATCCCGGATTCCTTTTCAAGGATGGGCACACAGATATCTTCAGTCACTCCCGGATACACCGTGGATTCAAAAATCACAACCGCCCCTTTTTTCATGACCTTGCCCACTGTCCGGGATGCACTTTCAACCGGTTTCAGATCCGGCCGCCTGGCTTTGTCAATTGGCGTGGGAACGGCAACGATAATATAATCGGCATCAGACATTTGCCCGGCATCGGTAGTGGCAGTAAAATGAACCGCCTTTTCAAAATCCCGGTCTGACACTTCCCCGGTCGGATCTTTATGGATTTTACAGTTTTCAACAATACTCTTTTTTAAATCAAATCCAATTGTTCTGTATTTTTCTCCAAAATGGACAGCCAAAGGCAACCCGACATACCCCAGTCCAACTACCGCTATTTTACTTAAGTTAGTCATATTGAATTCTTGCTTATACTGTTAAAAACCATTGATAAGTTTCTTTGATTCCGCGTTCCAGTCCAATATTTGCTTGCCAGCCTAAACTGTCCATTCGAGAGATATCCAATAATTTTCTCGGGGTTCCGTCAGGCTTTGAATCATCAAAAACAATTTCACCTTTAAACCCGACGAGCCTCTTTATCATATAGGCAAGATCCCTAATGGAGATCTCTTTTCCGGCCCCTATATTAAATAAGGGTTTGCCCTGACCATTACCTAACAGATCGGATTCCAAAAGGAAAAGGCAGGCATCTGCCAAATCGTCCACATGCAAAAATTCCCGTTTAGGCGTCCCTGTACCCCATACAACAACTTCTCCCATATTTTTCGTCTTTGCCTCATGGAACTTTCGAATCAGCGCAGGGAGGACATGTGATGTTTCCAAATCAAAATTATCGTTCGGCCCATATAAATTAGTCGGCATGACCGGTATAAACCGGGTCCCATATTGCCGGTTATATGACCAGCACATTTCAACACCTGCTATTTTTGCCAGGGCATACGGAGAGTTAGTCGGCTCAAGCGGCCCTGTCATTAGATATTCTTCTCGAATCGGTTGGTCACATGATTTTGGATAAATACAGGAAGACCCCAGAAAAATCAAGTTTGTGATCTTTTGGCGCCAACTTTGATGAATGATATTATTCTGAATTGTCAAGTTTTGGTATATGAATTCTGCCGGATAGGTATTATTTGCGTGTATCCCGCCGACTTTTGCAGCGGCCAGAACCACATACTCAGGTTTATTCTTTTGAAAATATTCAGCAACGGCATCCTGGTTCATGAGTTCAAGTTCCTCATGGGAAGGTGCAGATATGTTTACATATCCCTCACGTTCCAACCGCCTGAGGATAGCGGAACCAACCAAACCACGCCCCCCGGCCACAAAGATACGGGAGTCTTTTTTCATAGATTATTCCCCATACTTAAAAACATCAAACCCGTGGGACTGACACAGGTGATCCTTCTTTGCAATTTTCAAATCAAACGCCACCATTTCAGCCACCATGCTGTTGAATGAAATTTTAGGTTTCCACCCCAGTTTCTGTTGCGCTTTTGTGGAATCTCCCAATAAAGAGTCAACCTCGGTTGGCCTGAAATACTTTGGATCAATCCTCACAATTGTCTTACCGGACTTTTGATCCACCCCTTTCTCCTGGAGTCCTTTCCCTTCCCATATGATTTCCATTCCAAGTGCCTGGGCGGCAACATTGACGAACTCTCTTACCGCATATTGTTTACCTGTGGCAATAACAAAATCTTCCGCCTCCTCTTGCTGAAGCATCAACCACTGCATCATGACATAATCCCTGGCATGCCCCCAGTCCCTTTTGGCATCCAGGTTGCCAAGGTAAAGGCA
>JAKSAX010000536.1 GCA_022361395.1 Desulfobacterales bacterium
AAGACAGGTGCGGGACAAGGCCCCGGACGCTTTGAATCATGCGCCCAGAAGTTGTTTTGAGTACAGGGACGATGTGATTTTCACGATCTTTATAATATGGTCCCGAACCGCTTTCTTGTCTTTTAACGAAGAATTCCTGAAGGTCATGAGAATGCCGGTAATAGAGGCGATAAAGGAATGGGAATAAATCCGAGCCTCATCCTCTGCCACACCATGACGTTCCAGCAGTTTTGTAAACAGGTCAAAGAGGATTTTAGTTACCGAGTCAAACTTCCCCATGACGGGATGGGCCAGGTCATCCTTCAGCATTAAATAGGTCATCATCTGGAAACTGGATTCATTTTCAATGAGATGATCCACGAATTTAATGGCAAATTCCTCAATACTTGCCGGTTCATCTTTCTCAACCAACCGCTCAAACCCTTTGCTCACAGAAGAGATGTCCTGGATAAAGGCCTCGTTGAACAATTCTTCCTGGCTCGGAAAATACCGGTAAATGGTCGCCGGAGAAATACCCGCCTCATCAGCCACCTCACGCATGCCGACTTCGTAAAAGGGTTTTTTTGCAAACAATGCCAGGGCAGATTCAATCACAATCTGTTTTCTTGCCTGTTTCTCTCTTTCCTTCAGTTCTGCGAATCTTGATTCAGCCACAAGTTTTACCTTCAGTTCTTTAATGAGTTCATTGATTTTCCAGAGTAACACTGTTCCAAATTTGACTTACCATTTGTATTGGGATCTGACAAGGTTTAAAGATCAAAATATTGACGCTTCGGCACATATAATGGTATAAGAACTTTTTATTTACCATAGTGTATATTGATATGGATAACACAATTAAAAGAGACATATTTGATTTTGAGGTTGGCTATTTGACCAAAAGCCCCTGTCTGAACTGTGAGTATAAAAAGGAGCTGCCAAAATGCCATGCCGAGTGCCCGGTTCTGGATAAAATCCAGACCCGCCTGGCCAGAGGAATCTCCTCCCAGTCATCCAGGTATGAAAGCTGACCCTTCCCAGCCCCGGTTTCCGGCCGGTGCAAATTCCCTGATCGCCACGCATCTATCGCCGGATCTTTACCGGAGCCTTGCCCGGATCAGGAGCAAGTCAGGGTTTACCCTTGATGCGGCCATCCGCTCCGGACTTAAAAACCCGGATTCCAGTATCGGCATCTATGCCGGAGACAGTGATTCCTACGCATGTTTTGCCCCGGTTATGACCCCCATTATCCGGGACTATCACAAGATTAATGATACCCAGGGACATCTGGAGCAATTCACACCGGTGCACCTTTCAAACCCGGATCCCGAAGGCAGGTATATCCGCTCCACCCGGATCAGGGTGGCCAGAAACCTGAAGGATCTACCCTTCTGCTGCCATATAAGGGCCGGTGAAAGGGTTAAACTGGAAAAGAGGGTTATCCGGGCCCTGGAAAAACTGCCGGAAGGTTTAGCCGGTGACTACATCTCTTTCAACAGCCTTTCGCAAAAAGACTATACAGGCCTTGTTCAAAAAAAACTGGCGTTTCCAAAGGGAGACCGGTTTCAGGAAGCAGCCGGCCTGAACCGCGATTTTCCCCTGGCCAGGGGCGTTTTTTTAAGCCATGACAAGGGATTCAGGGTATGGGTCAATGAAGAGGATCATTTACGCATCATGGCACTGGAATCCGGCCCTGACTTGTCTGCCGTGTTTAACCGGCTCTGCAGCGGCCTTGATGCACTGAGCCCCCACCTGGCATTTGCCTTTGATCCTGAACTGGGATTTTTATCCTCCTGCCCCACCAACATCGGAACCGCCATGCGCGCCGGCGTTCATATCCGCCTGAAAAAACTGGAACAGGCACGGGATACGCTTAACCGCATCGTTGCCCGCCACCATCTGCAGATCCGGGGAACCGGCGGGGAAAAAACAGCTGTAAACCAATCTGTTTTTGACATCTCAAATGCCCGGCGGCTCGGTGTTTCCGCCAATGACATTATCCGGGATCTTCACACAGGCATTTCAGCCATCATTGAGGCTGAAAAAAATCTGTAACCCGGGAAGATTTCCCAAAGACAATCTGTAAGTTTGACGCCTTGCATCCGACTGATTAATGGCTACTGTAATGTTAGCTACAACTTATTAAAGGAGGTAGTCATGAATTTTTCCCGTTTATTTATAATTATTTCGGGACTTATCATTATTTCAGCACTTTTTATTTTTGCCGGAACCGGACTGACCACAGGATCAGCCACGGGTTCACCCTCCCCAGCCAAGGAGAAAAAAATGAAAAACAACAATTTTGATTCTGCTACATTTGCCGGCGGATGCTTCTGGTGCGTCGAATCCGCTTTTGAAGGCCGGAACGGCGTTATTGATGTGGTCTCCGGTTATCTGGGCGGCCATGTGGACAACCCCACTTACAAACAGGTATCTTCCGGTATTACCGGCCACGCGGAAGCCGTGCGCATCACCTATGATCCTGACCGCATATCCTATGAGGAATTGCTGAAAATCTTTTTCCAGCAGATAGATCCTACGGATGGGTCCGGGTCCTTTGTGGACAGGGGCAGCCAGTACAGGCCGGCTGTCTTTTACCACAACCACGAGCAAAAAGACCAGGCCCTGGCAATGATAAAGAAAATCGACGATGCCAAAATATTTGACGATCCCGTGGCCACAGAGGTTGTTGAGGCCTCAAAATTCTACAAGGCTGAAGACTATCACCAGGATTATCATACAAAAAATCCCATCCGTTATAAATTCTACAGGTCAGGGTCCGGCAGGGACCGGTTTATTGAAAATTTCTGGGAAAACGGCAACAACAGGATATTTAAAGACGCCGAGCCTGCCATGACAGATAAAAAAGCCGGCAACCGGGATGCAGGAATTACCATCCCGAGTGATGAGGAGTTAAAGCAGCGGCTCACCCCCCTTCAATACAAGGTGACACGGCAGGACGGTACTGAACCTGCCTTTCGCAACGAATACTGGGACAATAAAAAACAGGGCATTTATGTGGATATCATTTCAGGTGTCCCCCTGTTCTCTTCCACGGACAAGTTCAAATCCGGAACCGGATGGCCGAGCTTTACCCGGCCCATAGACAAGCACGAAATCCTGGAACTGGAGGACAACTCATTTTTCATGAGGCGTGTGGAGGTCAGAAGTAAGACCGCAGATGCCCACCTGGGGCATGTATTCAATGACGGTCCCGCTCCCACCGGTCTTCGCTATTGCATCAACTCGGCATCCCTGAGATTTGTGCCGAAGGAAAGGCTTGCAGCGGAGGGGTATGGAAAATTCGAACACCTGTTTGACTGAAGGCCCCCTCTAGTAACCGGGCCAAAAGACAATTATTAGAAATGGCTTAAAATTGAATACGGTCAAGGGCTGTACCGGCCAGAAATAAAAGCATGGCCAGGTTGATCAATCCGAAGCAGGCTCCCGGATAGAAACGGCTGTTCCTGCGAATAAGAAAACCGCCCATGACCAGTGGCAGGCCGACTGCAGCGGAAAAAATCATAACCCTGACCCAGGGGGTGCTCACCCAGCCCCGGATCAGAAAAAGCACCATGCACAGGCTGAACAGCACTGTCCATATCAAAACCTGGCATTGTATCTCCCCGGCCGACCATATCCTGGTGAATCCGGGTCTGGCAGGGTCACAGGATCTCTGTTTCAAATCCACCAGGAGATAATGGGGCAGCTGCCAGAAAGCCAGGGCTGCCATAAGAATGAGGAGGCCTGAGGTATCTGCCGCAGCTATGCCGCCGGGTACGGCCGTCCACCCTATGGCCGGGGGAATCATACCGCAAAGGGTGCCCGGAACCATGGCCCACAGGCTCACCTTCTTAATCGGGGTATACAACCCATTGTAGCTTATGATGGCGGCAAGTCCCAAAATCACAGGCAGGGGGGATGTAAAGGAGAAAAACAGGCCGCCGAGTCCGGTGAGTACCAGACCGGCCGAAAGCCATTTCGCATGGATAAGGGGCACATCTTTCCTGACAAGCACCCGATGGCGAGTCCGTAGGGAGTCCCGGTCCCATTGCCGGTCCTGGATATTGTTAAGAACGGCTGCCCCGCAGGCCAGGAATAATACCCAGCCCCCCAGAAGGATACTGTTCCCCCCGATCCGGCCCTGGGCCGTCACATGCCCTGCAAGGGCGGAAAGTGCAATATAAAGGCTTAAATGGACCTTGGCCAGCTCTGTAAACGCCCTGCCCGGCAGGACTGTGGCCGGCTTTGGCAGTATTACCGGATTACCACTCATCTTCCTCTTCGATCCATTCGTCAAATTCATCCTGGGACACCACCTTTACCACGCCGGTCATATCCGCATGGCCGGTACCGCAGAACTCCGTGCACTGGAACGCGTACTCGCCCTCTTCTTCGGGCAGAAACCAGGCATAGGTGCTTATCCCGTTTACCGCATCCACCTTTACCCTGAAGGCAGGGATAAACATGGAGTGGATCACATCTGCTGAGGTGATGTTCAGTTTCACCGGCTTGTTCACCGGCACAATAATCTCATTTTCCGTTTCCTTGTCATTGTCATAGATGAAAATCCAGGAAAAAGACTGCCCGATCACCTCTATCTCCATGGCATTCTCAGGCACATTCCGCAGGCCTGTATAGGACTGCCAGCCCGAGACAAACATGAGCAGGGCAATCACGGTGGGAATGGAGATCCAGGCAATTTCAAGCAGGATATTTCCCCGGATGTCCGAGGGTTCCGGATGTTTGCTCCGCCGGTACCGGATGACAAAGTAGATCATCACCAGGGTGATGGCAAACAAGAAAAGAAAGGAAAACCCGATGATAAAATAAAAGGACCTGTCCACCAGTGTAACAGGGTTTACGATTTCATTCATACCTATACCTCACCTGAATGCAATATCCCAGAATGTAAAGCCGATCATTATAGCCAGAAAGCCTATTGTTGATAAAAACGAGATAATAAGCGCCCTGCCCTCGAATATCATATGCATAAAAACCAGCAGCACCAGGCTGCCTTTGACAGATGCGATCCCCAGTGCCATCCAGACGTTGAAGCGGCCGAGGTCCACATAAGAGGCGCCCACAGTTACGCCGGTGAGGACCAGCAGTGCCATGAGCACCAGAAACAATGTCCGGTATGAAAAGATATGTCCGTTATCTTCCATAAGCATCTCTCCAGAGTCAGATTATCAGATAAAACAAAGGGAAAATAAATATCCAGATCAGATCCACCAGATGCCAGTAAAGCCCTGCATTTTCCAGCAGGGCAAACCGGGTAGGGGTAACTTTTCCGGCCTGGACATAGGCCATGGCCACGGCAAGCACGATCATGCCGATGATAATGTGAAGGCCGTGGAGCCCGGTTATCACATAGTAAAGACCGAAAAAGACATTCTGACCGGTGGGGCCGTCCAGCAGTTTCTCCGAATTGGGGTAAATCCCGTAGTCGATTTTATGACCCCATTCAAAGTATTTGTTGATCAGGAAGATGAGGCCACAGCCGATGGCGGTGCCCAGAGCGATCAGGGCAATACCCTTCTGGGATCTCTGCACCGCAGTGATGGAGGCGGCCACGGCAAAGCTGGAAACCAGAAGAATAATAGTGTTCACCACCCCGAAGGTCCGGCTCAGCTGTTGCCCTCCCTCGATAAAGTCCCGGGTGTGCACGGTCAGATAAACCGCATACAGGACAAACAACCCGCCGAAGAGTATGATCTCCGTGTACAAAAAGAGCCACATCCCCAGTTTTTTTCCGGATTCGTCAGTGTGTGGAGACGTCTGAGTAAAAGACATGAGGGTTTCCCTTTACGACTGTTTGATTTGTTGTTGTTTCCGTTCTTCAACAACCCCTGTAAAATCGTAGGGGTAATCCAATACGGCCGGATCCTGTTCAAAATTATGCAGGGGCGGCGGGGAACTTGTTTTCCATTCCAGGGTCACCCCGCCCCACGGATCTGCCGGGGCATTCCGCTCCTGCCTGAAGGTCAGGGCAAGGTTGATAAACATCAGTGCAATACCGAGGATGATGAATATTGCCCCAAAGCCTGCAAAAAAATTTCCTTCAGCGTACTGGGGCAGGTAATCATAATACCGCCTGGGCATTCCCTGTAGCCCGAGGATGAACATGGGCACATAGTGGAACATAAACCCGCCGGTCACCAGGATGGAGGCAATATAAGCCTTTTTGAAATCATACATCCTGCCGAACATTTTGGGCCACCAGTAGTGGAGGGCGGCAAAAAAGGCAAAGCCTGTCCCGCCGAACATGGTAAAGTGAAAATGGGAGACCACGAAATGGGTATCATGGACATGGATGTCAGTACCGGCAGCCCCCAGAACCAGGCCGGTGAGTCCGCCCACAGAGAACAGGTAAACAAAACAGAGGGCCAGGAACAGCGGCGGCGTCATCTGGATCGCTCCCTTGTAAAGGGTGGAGACCCATGAGAACACCTTGATTGCAGACGGGATGGCCACCACGAATGTCAGCAGGGAAAATACGAATACGGCCGTATCACTCATACCTGAGGTGTACATGTGATGGGCCCAGACCAGGGAGCCTGCTATGGCAATGGCCATGGAGGAGAACACAATGGCCTTGTACCCGAAGATCGATTTCCTGGAAAAGACCGGAATAATCTCCGAAATCACCCCCATACCCGGCAGAATCATGATATACACAGCCGGATGGGAGTACATCCAGAACAGGTGCTGGTAGAGTATGGGATCCCCGCCCTTGGCCGGATCAAAGAGCCCTATGTTGAGAAACCGCTCCACCATGACCAGGACCAGGGTAATGGTCACCACAGGGGTGGCCAGCAGCTGTACCCAGGAGGTGGCGTATAGGCTCCAGGTAAACAGGGGAATCTGCATCCAGCCCATTTTGGGACTGCGCATCCGGTGGACGGTGGTGATGAAATTCAGCCCCGTGAGCATGGAGGCAAACCCCAGGACAAAGGCAGCCAGCACCCCGGTGGACACATTGGTCTGGGTGGACACGGAAAAGGGGACGTAAAAGGTCCAGCCCGTATCCGGAAACCCGTCAGAAAACAGGGCGGCTATGGCGATAAAGCCGCCCAGCATGTACAGGTACCAGGACAGCAGGTTCAACTTCGGGAAAAACACATCATCAGTCCCCAGCTGCATGGGCAGGAAAAAATTCCCGAATGCCGCAGGCAGGGCCGGTATGATGAACAGGAAAATCATGATCACCCCGTGGAGGGTAAAGGCTGAGTTGTAGAGTTCTGCAGAGAGCAGGGTCTCCCCCGGCAGCATCAGCTCCAGACGGATCAGCCCGCCCAAAAGCACAGCCAGGCAGAACCAGAACAGAATGGCAAACAGATACATCAGGCCGATCCGCTTGTGATCCGTAGTCAGCAGCCAGGCACCGATACCGGTGAACCGTGAGGGGGCAGGTGTTTCAAAAAAAGATTTTACAGCATCCATGTCATCCTCGCGAAAGAAAAGTTGCAGGCTAAACGTCGGGAGGTTTGTTCTGAATCCCCTTCCGCCGTTTTGACCGGGACGGGGAGATCAGGAAAAAAAGAAACCCGACAACCAGGATGAGAATTGCAGTTCCTGTGATCCGGAACATTTTAAACACATAAGTCTTATTTTCAGGGTCGTAGTCAAAACAGAAGGACAGTACGCCCCTTTTGATGGAAATCCCGGGTTCCCCCTTCCTGGCCTCGCTCAGGGCCATTCCCACGTCAAAGGGAAGAAAATCCGGGCCGTACAGGTAGCGGATGATCTTGCCATCCTCCGCCAGAACGACCATGGCATTGGGATGGATATAAAAATGTTTCTTTTTCTTGACAAAATAATAGCCCAGAGAATCGGTGAGTTTAAGAATATTCTCCCTGTCAGAGGTCAGGTAGTACCAATTATCCAATTCAATATCCCGCTTTACCAGGTTTCCGTAATTCCGCTTGGAGGTCCTTGCATGGGAGGCATCTTCATCATCGGAGAAACTGACCGATATGATATTGAAGTCCTTTCCCGGGACCCCGTCAATGAAATTCAGAACATCTGCCAGGTCTGCCTGTAGAAAATTGCAGATGGTCGTGCACATGAAATAAACCGGCAGGATAATCACCGGCTTGTCAAAAATCGCCGAAAGATCCACTTCGCGGTTATTTGAATCCCTGAACCGGGCTGAGAAATCAATATACTCTCCCAGCCGCTCCTCAACTTTAACCTGGGCTGCCGCATCCGGCATCTGTTTTTCAGCCTCCATGACCATCTTTTCATGTTCCCGGGCAGAATGTCCTTCGGCCATCTCCCCGGTCTCCATTGCAGAATGATCCATATGGCTGCCGTGTTCCGCCCCGCTGTCCCGGCCATGATCGGCACCTGTTCCTGCCAGCGGCAGACCCGTCAGCAGGAACAGAACCAAAAACAGAAGAACTACCCGCCGGGCCATCATTTTATCTTCGTGGTTTCGCCGGTGGTAAAGTTGACGTCATAAACACCTCTGTAGGCATGTCCGGCTTTAAAGGAATCCCTGCCTGAACCATAGGCGATCATGATGCGGGACAATTTTGAAGGATCAATGGGTTTATCCCACTTGTCTCCGGTGTCCAGGGCCCGTGTAAAAGAGATGGTGGTGATACCGTCCTCTTCCATCCCTTTTGGATCCATCACATTATTCTCCCCCCCAAGCTTTTTATCTTTGGAGTGTGCCCGTTTCCGGTCCCCGTAATGATCCTCAATTTTAACCTTTCCTTTTTTTACGGCGCCGATAATGATATCAGCCCCCAGCATGGCCTTTTCAGGATCAAATCCAATGGCCACCCAGCCAGTGGTTTTGGCAGACAATTTCACATGGATTTTATCATTATCAATTGACCAGTGAACGTCCATATTTTTCACCTGAAAGGTGTGGGCGTAATCAGAGGCAGCCGCAGCACCGGGTAAAAGGATGAATACAGCAGCAAGTAAACAGAGCGGTTGTCTTAGCATTTTGTTTCTCCTTTGCACGAATATGTTTTTATCCGAAAATGAGTTCGCCGCCGGAATATCCCAGTCCGACAGCCAGAAGAATCATCAAAGCGTATAAACCGGTTTTCTTGTCCAACCGGGCTTCTTCGGGTTTGTCTATAACGGCAAGGGCCACCATCACAATGCTCAGCAGCGCTGCCAGGACCATCTTAACAACAATCAGTGTCTCCCACTCGCCATCGTACCGGTGCTGCCAGTCCAGGTAGCCCGCGAAGATCGTGGGGGGCATTCCGAGCAACCCCAGAATCAGGCAGTGATAGCCTGTTGTGGCAAGGACTTTAAGGCGGGGAAGAAAGGAGCCGAACCTGAATATCACAGCTCCCATTACCATGCCCATGGGAATGTGGGTAAGTGCAGGATGGACCGGATGTAAAAATCCGATCTTTGTCAAAAAGTCAAAAATCATTTCAGTCATGGGATCACCTTTTGTAAATTTGTGGGTTGTATGGTTTAAAACTTAAGATGTATCAATTCTGTTTCAATTGCCTATTGCTAGTTTGTCGTTTGATTACCGTGAAGAAAAAATCGGACTGAAATAATTTTTTCCTCTTTGCGGACAAAGCCCCAGTCGTCTTTGTCACCCGTTGTGGCTGAATTTGATTAGTACTTATTTATAGAATCCGGGGAAGAACAAGTCAAGAAGAATTGGCGAAACAAATATTTCACAGCTTGTAAAAAAGTTAGTTGCTTAAAACTTTTTTCTTGACAACTCATCTTTTCATGTTCATAGTGTATCTAAAAGAAACAGAGCAAACCCTATTAAACATGAACAGCCGGAAACAGGACCAGATTGAAAGCAGCGAAGAAAGAGAACCAGAAGCCATTTTAACTTTAAGTGTAAGACCTTTGGCTCCATTGGATGCGACACTGGGGTCGATGTAGCAGGATAGAAGAACAACCCTCCTTAATATTAAGTATTATTTTGCCTCCTAAAAAAGGCAGCACCCCTTGCCAAGGTGCTGCCTTTTTGCTTTTCAGGTAAGTCGGGTCAGTCCCTGACATTCTCCTTAACGGCACGGATTATCCCCAGGCACACCTGATTGGCATCTGCCACCACGGCCACATCCGCCATCTTCATCATGGTGGCATTGGGATTCTTATTCACAGCCACGATAAAATCCGCTCCTGAAATGGCGGCCGTATGCTGGATAGCCCCGCTGATGCCGAAAGAAAAAAGAACTTTCGGCCGGATATGTTTACCCGCCTGCCCCACCAGGGCCTCGTGCCCGATCCAGTCAGAGTAGACCACCGGCCGGGTGGCCCCGACTTCCCCGTTCATGAGTTCCGCAAGATCAAACAGCTTTTTAAACTTCCGCTTACTGCCCATGCCCCTGCCGCCTGTGATAACGATGTCTGCCTCTTCAATGCCCTGGGCCTTGGCCGGTTTATAGGAAGACCGGATGCAGCGGACCCGCTCTTCGGGCATGGTGCCGGGCAGATCAAGGGAGATGACCTCCCCTTTTGCCGTATCGTCATGTGCCAGCTCCTGAAATGTACCCGGCCTGACCGTGGCCATCTGGGGCCTGGCTTTCGGGGTGATAATCCTTGCGATAAGGTTACCGCCGAAAGAGGGGGCGATCTGAACCAGCCGGCCCTTATCGTCGATTTCAAGGTCAATACAATCTGCAGTCAGCCCGGTACACAGGTCTTTCGCAGTTCTGGGCGCTATTTCCTGGCCGAACCGGGTGGCCCCGACCAGAAGGATCTCCGGCCGGAATTCCTTTACCAGCCGGGTTAGCAGAAAGCTGTACTTTTCAAGGGAATAGGCTTCCAGTTCAGGATCATCCACCACATAAACCCTGTCAGCCCCGTGGGCAATATATTCCCTGGCATACTCATCCACTTTGTGGCCGAATACCACGGCACAGACCCGTCCGGAGGTCTCCTCGGCCAAAGCGCGCGCCCGCGCCAGGATCTGAAGGGTGA
>JAKSAX010000268.1 GCA_022361395.1 Desulfobacterales bacterium
CACCCCGACAACGGTGGGCAAAGAGCTGATCAACTATGCCTGGCGGATGAACCAGGAAATCGCCTTTCTTTCCGGAAAAGAGGTCCAGGCAAAGATCAACGGGGCAACCGGTAATTACAACGCCCATTTGTTTGCATTTCCGGAAGTTGACTGGATTGCCGCATCACAGCGGTTTGTCCGCAATCACCTGGACATGGAACCCATTTTGTTCACCACCCAGATCAATCCCAATAATGCCCTGTCCCAGATCCTTCATTCCATGGTCCGGGCCTCCGCCACCATGATTGATTTTGACCGGGATATGTGGGGATACATCAGCCTTGGTTATTTTAAGCAGCGGGTTAAAAAAGGTGAAACCGGGTCCTCCACCATGCCCCATAAGGTAAACCCCATTGATTTTGAAAACTCTGAAGGAAATATGGGAATTGCCATATCCATGATGGAGCACCTGGCGGTTAAACTCCAGAAATCAAGATTCCAGAGGGACCTGAGTGACAGTACTGTGCTGAGGAGCCTGGGCTCCGCCTTTGGGTATTTTGGTATCGGGGTTAAAAACGCGTTAAAGGGACTTTCAAAGGTCGACCTTAACCAGGAGGTGATTGCAAGGGATCTGGAAGACAACCAGGAGCTGCTGGCCGAGCCCTTTCAGACCGTTATGCGGGTCTATGGTGAAGAAAACCCCTATGAGCGCCTCAAAGACCTTACCCGGGGACAGAAGATCGGTAAATCTGAACTCCGGGCCTTTGTTGACGCCCTTGAAAAGGTACCGCCCCAGGTGAAAGAACGTATGGGTGCGCTGAGTCCGTCTGCCTATGTGGGGCTTGCCGAAACATTGGTAGATACTTATTTTAAGGGGAAATAAATAAGGAGATGGCTTGGGAATGGGGCTAAAGTCTGAAAAACGGGTTGACGGACCCCTTGTATTTGCCGGTGAAGAGACCCGGCAGCCGCAGGAAGATTCTCTCCTGAAATCCGAAGAGGGACCGTGGAAAATTCTTGTTGTGGACGATGAGGACGGTGTTCACGACATCACCCGGATAACGTTAAAGGGGTTTGTATTTGAGAACAGGGGGATTTCCCTGATCAGTGCCTTTTCCGGGCAGGAGGTAAAGGATATCCTGGCCCAGGAGCCTGATATTGCCATGATCCTCCTGGATGTAGTCATGGAGGAGGAAGATACCGGCCTTAAGCTGGTGGAGTATATCAGGGAAACCCTGAACAATAAAAATGTCCGGATTGTTCTGCGGACGGGCCAGCCCGGCAAGGCCCCCGAACACACCGTGATTTCCCGCTACGATATCAATGAGTATAAGACCAAGCCCGAATTTACCGCCCAGAAGCTCTTCACAAGCGTCATTGCCTGCCTGAGGGCCTATAAAAGCCTGAAAACCATTGAACGGAACAGGGAGGGGCTGGAGTCCATCATCATGTCAACCTCGCTGGTCTTCAAAAACAAGTCGTTCAACGCCTTTGGCTACCAGGTGCTTGAACAGTTGGAGCAGATCCTCAAGCTTGATGAGACCAAGGCGATTTCATGCGGATATTTTATCGGATTTCCTGCAGGCAAGATCCTCATGATAGCCGGAAACGGAGAATATAAGGATATGGACGGCACCCCCATCGAGGCGGTGCTTTCCGAATCCGTGCTTGAGGAATATGATCTGCTCTTCAAAAACGGCGGGGAGGTGTTTCTTTCAGACGCCTATATCGGTGTGTTCAAAACCAAGGAGGGATTTACCAGTATCCTCTACCTGAAAAAGGCTGATCTGCTCTGCTCCGAGGAACGCTACCTTCTGAGGATCTATGCCAATAATGTCTCCATCGGGTTTGATAATATCAGCCTGGCCCGGGAGATTATCAACACCCAGAAAGAGGTGATTCTGATTCTGGGTGAAGTGGTGGAGACAAGATCCCAGGAAACAGCCAACCATGTCACCCGGGTGGCCGAGGTCTGCTATCTTCTGGCCAGGAAATACGGCATGGAAGAAGACCGGGCTGAGTTGCTCCGCCTGGCATCCCCCATGCACGATGTCGGGAAAATCGGTGTGCCCGAAGCGATCTTGAACAAACCCGGAAAGCTGACCAAAGAAGAGTTTTTAGTGATTAAAGAGCATGCGCGTATCGGGTATGAAATTCTCAATAAATCCAACCGTTCCATCATGAAGGCTGCTGCCATTACCGCCTTGGAACACCATGAGCGCTGGGACGGAAAGGGATATCCCAGAGGGCTGAAAGGGGAGGAGGTCCATATCTTCGGACGGATTGCAGCCATTGCAGATGTGTTTGATGCCCTGAGCCACAAGCGATGCTACAAAGAGGCCTGGCCCATTGAAAAAATTATAGATACCTTTGAAAAGGATGCCGGCAAGCATTTTGACCCCCATCTGGTTGATCTCTTTTTGGGACATATTGATGAGTTTGTCGGCATCAACCGGCTGTTTCCCGAGTAATTGTAAATTTTTAGTTCCGCTGGTCTGTTTTGTTTCCATGATTTTGTGCTGATCCTGGCATTCCAGATGTTATTGGTTCGTTTTCTTTCCAAATTTCTTTGTTGTTTTATAGTCTCCCCTGTTATGTTGTTGTCTGCCGGGTTCTAAATTCCTGTAAATACAGTCTCTTGCCTGTTATATGCCTTAGCCTGAAAACCTGGCAAGGTATTTGCTTCTAATGCATGGAACATTAAATGAACTGGTTTTTCATAAACAAACAAAAGGAGAAAACAAATGCTTGTCGGAATTCTTAAAGAGATCAAAGTACTGGAAAAAAGAGTATGCATGACCCCCGCCGGTGTTGTTGCCATGAAACAGAACGGCCACGAGGTCATGGTTGAAACCACTGCAGGCGACGCTGTCGGTTTTACCGATGCGGATTACGTTGCAGCCGGTGCGACTATTGCCGCCACGCCTGCAGATGTTTATTCTGCCTGCGACATGGTCATGCATGTTAAAGAGCCCCAGCCCTCAGAGTATGACATGATCCGCAAGGACCAGATCGTCTTCACCTATCTCCACCTGGCAGCCGATGAGCAGCAGACCAATGCACTGATCAAAGCCGGTTCCGTCAACATCGCCTATGAAACCATCGAAAAGGACAACGGGTCCCTTCCCCTGCTCCTTCCCATGAGTGAGGTTGCCGGCCGCATGGCCACCCAGGAAGCTGCCAAATACCTTGAAATGCCCCAGGGCGGCATGGGTGTTCTCCTCGGCGGCGTAACCGGTGTTGAACCTGCCACAGTTGTTGTCATCGGCGGCGGTGTTGTGGGGATCAACGCAGCAAAAATGGCCTGCGGCCTGGGCGCCAAAGTATATATCCTGGATACCAACCTTGACAGACTCAGATACCTTGACGATGTCATGCCTGCCAACTGTTTCCCCA
>JAKSAX010000541.1 GCA_022361395.1 Desulfobacterales bacterium
GATAGGCCACACTATCTGCCAGGGTGACTTTATCGCAGTCATACCCCTGAATCCTCACCGCTTTTTTCTCAACGGTTCCACTGGTGCCCTCCATGACGGCCACCCCGAGTTTTTCGGCATTTTCCAGCACCCGCTTCTGATCGCTTTTGGGCAGGGCCCTGAACTCATCCAGCATGAATTTATTCATATTGGCCTGCTTTGTGCCTGTCCCGTCGGTCAGATCAGCACTGTAAACCCACTCCGGGGTGGTAATCACCACCTCTTTCTGCTGCAGGCGCATACCGGACATTTTCATGGTCAGTTCGGAGTACTCTGCCGTGGTCTGCCCGTAATCTTTGATATACAGGGTTTTATCGCCGGTCATGGTCCCGGCAACCTGGTATTTTATGGTTGCGGATTTAAAGGGAAGGCGCTTTTCCCAGGGATTTTCAAGGGCAGATGCAGACCCGCCCATTACGAAAATCAGGATTATCGAAAAATATATTATCTTTTTCATGGGACACATCCTTTTTTTTGATAGGAGTTGAATGAATCGTATGAAACCGATATCTTTTTTATATGATAAAACAGGCAGGAAAGCAAGGAAAGCGGGAGAGGCAGAAAGAGTGTCAGGCTGTCGAAACAGCATCCCTTCCTGCTTCTCCCGCTGTTTTTTTAATCATCCAGGAATTTCGGCATATCCGTTTTCATCCCCTTTCCCGGCAGGGCCATGAGGGATGAGGTGCCGTGGGCGATAAGATTGCCCTCTTCATCCGTCACCTTTGCCTCGGCATAGGAAATAGTCTTCCCGGGCCGGATGCAATGCCCCTCGGCGATAAGCCGGCCCTCCACAACGGAATTTAAATAGTTGAGTTTGAGATCGACATTCACAAGCCCCGCATCTTCCGGAAGCCGCAGGAAACCGGCCCAGAAGGTGGCCGTGTCAATGAGCGTGGCAATGACCCCGCCGTGGACAATGCCGTAGGGCTGGAGATGGCAGCGGTCAAGCGCCATGGCGATGACGGCGTTATCATAGCTGATCTCCGCCAGAGACATGCGCATGTGGTGGGGATAGGGGCTGGTGTTGACCACCTGCTTCAAAGCACTTATAAATTCCGGGTTCGGGGTCTTCATGGAACAACCGCCTCCACCCGGCAGGGCACAAACCTGTGCAGCGGGGTCCCTATGGGGTCCCTGTGGGTATTCAGGGTAAGCCGGTTCACATTGATGCCGTGGACCCTGCCCTGGTAATTCAGCCCGAACCCGTGGGGTATCAGCACCATGCCCTGCCCCACCTGGCCGCTGACCTGGATCTCCCCGGTCTCACTGCCGGCAGCAGTGGTGATCTTTGCGGTCTGGCCGTCTTCAAGGCCCATTGCTTCGGCGTCATCGGGATTAACGGCAATGGTGCAGTCCCGCTTACCGTTATTCCACTCAGGGTTCCGCATCAAGGAGTTCATGGTAAACCGGGTATGCCGGCCGGCATTGAGAACCAGTGGAAATTCCTCAGGCATTTTAAGATCCCTTGCCTCGTCTTCGGGATTCAGGTCCCTTGCCTGGTCCGCCAGTTCAGGAATATAGATCTCCAGCCGCCCGGATTCCGTCTTGATATCCGCCATGGGATTCCCGGTATCCACTTTGCCCACCCAGAGTCCCTGGGGAGTCTCGGTCAGGGCCTGGAATATTTTGTCCCCCTGCAAGAAATCCGGTTCAAACCCGGCCCGGGCGGCATTGTTCCTGAATTTTTCCGGTGCCGTCATAAGAAGACCCCACAGGGCTGCCTTGGCCGCGCTGTCCCATTCGGCACCAAGGGTCTTGGCCAGGACAAAGGGCATTGCCTTGAATGCACGGGGCTCCTCTGAAGCCCAGGTCATGAGTTCCCCGCCAAAGGCCAGGCGGTCGCCTTTGGCAGCCTCGTAAAGGGAATCGGGGATATCAGGGACAAGCCCCAGGCGTCCGGCCAGTTCAGTATGGATCTGGGCGGCTTCCAGGCACTCACCTGGCACCGGCACCACGGGCCGGCGCAGCTGCATATAGATTTCCGGATAGGTCCAGGGGAAAAAGGTGGTGTCCCAGGCCTCATAAAAAGACCTGCAGGGCAGAACATAATGGGCCAGCCGGGCGGTCTCACTCATGACAATATCGTTGACCACCAGGAGATCCAGGCTGCTGAAGGCCTTTTCATAGGCAGTGGTGTCCGGGTAGGAACGTAAGGGGTTGCAGGCAGAGACATACACCGCCCTCAGCCTTTCCGGATGATCGGATAGAATCTCTTCAGGCATTACTGCCGGCGGAAACGAGCCTGCTGCCGCAGGCGGCATGTCTGTGGCAATGGTGCGCCAGACCTTCGGGTTCCGCTCGTCTGCATTAAATCCCATGGGCATGACCATGCCCGGGATAAGGTTCCCCCCGGGGGTCTGGAACACCCCGCAAACCGCCCCGAGGATATAGAGGAGGTAAGAGTTCAGCGTGGAGTGGCGGCCCATGTAAATTCCAAGGTCCTGGTGAAAACTCCAGCGTTTGGTTGCCATGAGGCGGCAGAATTCAAGGACGGAATCATACTCCAGGCCGCAGACCTCAACCGCCCCTTTGGCGTCAAAGTTCTCAAACCAGGGCCGGACCCTGTCCCACCCTGCCACATGATCGTCCAGATAGGTTTCGTTTTCACATCCTTTTTCAAGAAGAATGGCGATCATGGCCTTGATCAGCAGGGCATCGGTCCCGGGCCTCAGGGCCAGATGGATATTTGCAATGGATGCGGTTTCGCTTTTCCGGGGATCAACAGCCACCAGAATCCTGTCCGGATCTTTGGATATCTCTTTAAGCGCTATGGGCGCCCGGGGCATCTGGTGGCTCTCCATCCCGTTCCACCCCCAGGCCACCAGCATCTCGGTGTTGTGTTCATCAGGCCCGCTGATGTTGTACTGCCTGCCCATGACCCGTCCCGTCACCCACCAGTGGCCGGAAAACTCCTGGCCTGCCGAAGAGTAATAGTACTGGGAGCCCATACCCCGGAGCAGGCTGACCCCAAAGGCGGTTTCCATGTGACCGCCCTGGGAGCCGCCGCCCATATAAGCCAGTGACCTTGGGCCGTGTTCCTTGACAACGGACTTCATCTTATGGGCAATCTCATCCAGGGCCTGGTCCCAGGACACTGCCTCGAATTTATCTCCCACCCGCTTCAGGGGCCGGGTAATCCGGTCTGCGGGATATTGATGAAAGGGAAGTTTGAGCCCCTTGCGGCAGGCATATCCCTTTGATCTCGGATTTTCCCTGTCCGGTTTCACCCTTGTGATTTTATCATCTTCCACAAGTACCTTCAGCCCGCAGTTCTGGGCGCACAATACACATCCGGTGGTCTGCCATTCTCCCATATCGCCTCCTTAACCCGGATATTTCATGAAAGTTGAAATTTTCCGGACGATTACTCCTATTATCAAAAGGTTATATTAAGACTTAAATATTTCCTCTCTCTTTTGCCATGGTAAAATATGTTTCAAATACATTTGCCGGGGGCTCGTAATGGTTTGAGGCCGCCTTTTGCTCAAATACCATGGCCTCCACCGGGCATTCAGGCACACAGACCCCGCATCCGATACAGCGGTGGGCCTCAACCCGGGCCGTATCCTCCGCCATCACCACGGCATCCATATGGCAGCGCTCCACGCAGACCCCGCAGCCGACACAATCATCTTCATCCACCCTGGCATAATAGTTGGTATGCACGGCATTTGCTGGCTGGTCAAGGGTTTTCAGGTTGGCCAGCACCTGGCAGCAACAGCCGCAGCACATGCAGATATTCATCGGTTTCTTTGAGTTCCCGGGCTGGAGGACCAGGCCGGCCTTCTGGCCTTTTTCAAGTATTTTAAGCGCTTCGTCACTGTCAATGGAACGTCCCAGGCCGTTTTCCTCATAATAATAAGCCCCGCTGCCAAAGGCCAGGCAGACCTCCATGGGATAGTCGCAGTCCTTGCCCATCATACCGTGTTCTTTACGGCAGATACAGTCTGACACCACGATTTTGCTCTGGCTCCGGATAATATCCTCTGCCTGCTCGTATGGCATTACATTCAACTCCGCCGTGATCTCTTTGGAGACCGGAACCACCCGGAGCTGTTTGGTATCATGCTTGACCCAGCTTTTGTGCATGTAGTGGGGCAGGTACTCGTTAACATCTTTGACCAGCCCTTCATCCAGGCGGTTAAGGCTGTACTCCCAGATGCCTATGACAAACTGGGAAGCCATATAGGTATTTGTCCCGCCCTTGCCCGACCTGTAAATCAGCCCCTTTCTGGACATCTTGTCCAGGACGGGATCCAGGGTTGCCGCATCCGTGTTTCCCAGACGCTCTGCAATATTTTCCGCAGGCTCAGGTATCATGCTCAGCCCCAGGGCAACGGCAGCCTCTTCTTCAGTGAACAGACGTTTAAGAATGCGGAGTTCAACACCGCTTTCCGTGGGCGGAAACCCCGCCGGAAGGGTATCCAGATGTTTGGCCAGCCGTTTATAAAGATCTTCCATATCAGCCTCCTGAAAATTGATTTTAAGTTAGCACCCGCAACCGGGCCGCGCCTGTGATGATCCGACAATACGGGTTGCCAATTAAAAAGAAAAGTGTCATAAATGACAAATACTATGCAAAAAAGGACTTTTAATTCGAAAGGGGAAAGAGATGGCCAAGATCAGCCTGTGGGTGGGAGACGGCAGCCTGTCCTCAAGTGTAACCACCCTCATGGATGCCTTTTCCATTGCAGACCTCTGGCACAGCTCCCTGGCGCCGGAGGACACGCCTCCCCTGTTTGAAACCGAGATCGTCACCACCGACGGAAAACCCATCACCGCCTACGGCAATATCCGGATTGAGGCGGACAGGGCCGCCATTGAGGTCAGGGAAACCGACTGCGTGGTCTTCTCCCCGATCCTGCCCAATATCACCCCGGTTCCCGAAACCCTGCCCGCCCTCTCAGACCATATCAAAAACCTGAAAAAAAAGGGAACCGCCCTTGCCACAGTATGCACCGGCACCTTTGTCCTGGCTGAAATGGGCCTTCTGGACGGAAAAAGGGCGACCACCAACTGGATGTACGCAAGGTTGTTCAGGAAACGGTATCCGCAGGTAAAGCTGGAATCCTCATATATGCTCACAGAAGACGAGAATATCATCTGCGCCGGGGCTGCCACGGCCGTATACAACCTGGCCCTTCACCTGATCAGGAAATTCGGGTCCCAGCACCTGGCATCGCTTTGTTCCAAGGCACTACTGGTGGATCCCAACCGGGTCAGCCAGGCCCCCTATACCATGGCCGCCCCCCTGCGCCACCACGGGGACGCCCAGGTACTCAAAGCCCAGGAGATAATCGAAAACCAATTTGCCGACCTTGAAACCATAGATGACCTGGCAAAAGATGTGGGCATAAGTCCCAGGCACTTTAAACGGCGATTTAAAAAAGCCACGGGCGAACTTCCCCTGAAATACCTCCAGCGGGTACGCATTGACGCGGCAAAGGAACGGTTGGAAACCACCCGGGACAGCATCGATAAAATCACCTGGGCCGTTGGCTACAAAGACGTCAGCTCCTTCTGCCGCCTGTTCAAACAGCACACCCAGATCTCTCCCCGGGCCTACCGGGACAAGTTCTACATCCAGGTGCCCTGGTAAAGTGCTCCCGGAACCTGGCAGCCGTTGCCCGACAGGGGTTATAGATATCTTCTCATATGAACAACGTCAGTGCCGTCAGCCCGTTTGTGGAAATCCATATTTGCCGGAACAAAGCCCAGTGACAATAAAAGCCGCAGCATTCCTGAATTATCGGCAAATACCGATGCATCAAGGGCTTTGAAACCAAGGGAGACGGCCTGGACAACAGCATGGTCAATGAGTCTCCCTCCCACCCCCCGGGATTTGAATTCCGGCCGCACCCCCAGGCCGTAAAGCTCAAAGCCTTGAACCGGATTGTTTTTGATCACGGCAATGCCGATAATTTCACCGCTTTCACTGACAGCACAAAAATACCGGCCACCCTGCTCTTTGTGATTTTCAAGCCAGAAGCGTATTGTTTCTGCCTCAAACCGCTTCATGGTAAAACTCAGGAACTTCAGGTTGTCAGGGGCATTCCATATATCTAAAAAGGCCGGCAGCAACTGGGCTTTGTCATCAAGATTGTCTTCAGGACTAAACTCCCGGATGGATATGTTTATCATTTTCTATACCATCTCC
>JAKSAX010000386.1 GCA_022361395.1 Desulfobacterales bacterium
CGGACCTGGTGATAACAGACCTGAACATGCCGAATATCAGCGGTCTTGAACTGACCCGGGAGGTAAGAAAGAAACTGACCCGCCAGGACCTGCCCATCCTCATGATCACCACCCAGAGTGATTTTGTGGAGGAAAAAAGCGGTGACGTTGATGTAAATGATACCATTCTGAAAAAATCCGGGATCAACAGGGTATTGCATAAACCATTTACGGATGAAGATTTTAAAAAATCTGTGTTTGAATTTATCACCAGGTAATGTTGATAACCGGCAACAAGGTACTGGGAGGTGTTGTTTTCCTCGGCCTGCTTGCAGGAGTGTTGTCCGGGGCCTTTTACGGGCTTGTATACGACCTGCCTGAAATCAATCATTTAAAATTATTTAAACCCGCCGCAGCCACAACGGTTTATTCCGCAGACAAAGAGGTTATCACCCGGTTCTATCTGGAGAAGAGATTTCCCGTTTCAATTAATGCCATTCCCCAGCATCTAATTGATGCCCTCCTCGTAACGGAAGACCGGAATTTCTTCAATCATTCAGGGGTGAACCTGAAGGCCATTGTAAGGGCCATTGTCCAGGATATAAAGGCAGGCCGGCTGAAACAGGGCGGCAGCACGCTGACCCAGCAGCTGGCCAAAACCCTGTTTTTGTCGCCGGAAAAATCCATTGTCCGGAAGATCCGGGAAGCCCTTCTGGCGATCCAGATTGAGCGGCGGTACACCAAAGACGAAATTCTTGAACTCTATTTAAATCTCATATACCTGGGTTCCGGTGCCTATGGGGTTGAAGCAGCTGCCAGAACCTACTTTAATACCTCAGTGGCCGGACTCACCCTTGGCCAGGCCGCCCTGATTGCCGGGCTGCCGAAAGCACCGAGTGTTTATTCGCCCCTGAACAATCCGGATTTTGCAAAAAAACGGCGGGCCATCGTTCTGAACCAGATGCTGACCACAGGCAGGATTTCACGCGATGAACACGACGCAGCCGCATCAGAGCCTGTTGCGGTTCTTTCAAAAACAGAAACAGGAGAAAGAGCGGATGGCAGGATGACCGCCCCTTTTTTTGTTGCCTACTTAAAGCAGCTTCTGGGTGATAAGACAGATATCGGTTATGCCGGGGGGCTCTCCATCTACACCACCCTGGATCTAAAACTCCAAAGGGTGGCCGAACAGTCTGTAAACCGTCATCTGGCCGCCCTGGAAAAGAGAATGAGGCGGCATAATATCCCGGATCCGGTTCCTGAAGCCGCCCTGATCGCCCTGGATGTGCACACCGGAGCCATACGCAGCATGGTGGGGGGAAGAAACTTTAAAGCAAATGAGTTTAACCGCGCCGTTCATGCCATGAGGCAGCCGGGTTCTGCTTTTAAACCCTTTGTCTATGCCGCTGCCGTTGAACAGGGATACGAGCAGAACCGGACACTGGCCGATGCACCGCTTCAATATATCCGGCCGGGAAATAAAACCTGGGAGGTAAAAAACTTCTCAAGAACCTTTGGCGGAGAGATGACCCTGCGCAAGGCACTTGCATTATCAAAAAATACCCCGGTTGTCAGGCTGATGGAGACCCTGGGCATTGATACCGTGGTCAAATTTGCACAAAAAGCCGGTATAAAAGCCCCCTTAAACCCTTACCTCTCTCTGGCCCTGGGGACTGGGGAAATGACGCTTATTGAGCTGACATCCGCCTATACCCCTTTTGCAAACAGCGGTATCCGGGCCCTGCCCCATGCCATTGACAGAATTCTTGACTCGGACGGCCGGGAGATTTTCAGACAGGCCGTTAAAAAGGAATCCGTAACCGATCGCACTACCGCAGCCATCATGGCCGATATGTTAAAGGCGGTGATTTATGAGGGAACCGGAAAAAGAGCAGGCCATATAAAAAAGGACATTGCCGGAAAAACAGGCACCACAGACAGCTATAAAGATGCCCTGTTCATCGGGTTCAGCCCGGATATGGCATGCGGCGTCTGGGTGGGCAATGACGATGCAACCCGCCTGGGTTCCTACGAAACCGGGGCAAAGGCAGCCCTGCCGATCTGGACCGATTATATGAACGCCTTTCTGGCAGACCGGCCCTTCCAGTACTTTGACATACCCGACAAAACAGAGATGATATACATTCACCCTGATACAGGCAGGCAGGTGCCGGGACCGGAGGCCGGAGCAGTCCGGGCCCTGATTCGAAAACCAGGGGAAGAATAGTGATAAAAAAAAGGAATTTATACCCCCCGGCTCAATGATCGGAGACCGCAGGACCGGAGTGCGCCCCGGTACACGGGGACTTGGTACTATTGCAGCAATGCGGCTGACGGATGAGTCTGCGTTCAGGCATAGATCATCTTGTAGGGTATGGGAGCATACTTCATTATAGAGGGCTTTGGTAGAATATGCTCTTCAGCCACGGTCAGCCAGTTGGTATCATAGTTGAGGTCCCTCAGCCGCCCGCCTTCGGAAGGCAGGGCATGGCTGGTGTGGTCATACCGGACATTAAGAATACAAATGTATGATTTCCGCTGCCTGGCCACCACATAGTTCTTCGTAAAACTGTTCTGGGGAATCCCGGCAAGCCCTGCCAAAGTCTTGACCTGGTCCGGACTCAATTTTACCAGTACGGTTTTGGACACCCCTTTTTCATCGATCCGCAGAAGGTTTCTGGATTCGCTGGAGGAGACGTAAATCGTAGTGATCCCCCCCATCTGCCTGAAGTACTGGGCTGCCACGATGGCTGCCGTGCGTCTGCCCCCTGACATCAGCGGCACCCCGTAGTATTCAAACAATTTTTTCTGCATGTTTTCCGCATACTTATCCCCTTTTTCATAGAGATCCTTGGAGATATAGCGCAAAGATTTGGCCAGGTCCTCTGAGGCATCGGCAATGGGCCAGTCCACCCGCACGTGAAAGTGGGTCAGTGCATACTGGACTTTTGTCCTCTGGTTTCTCTGAATCAGCAGGGCATAATCCACAGGCAGAAGGGAACGGAGGAGAGAGAAGAAATCCCCTGTCTCGAAATACTTCATATTCCTGTCGTAATTTTCTATATTGGGAAAATACTTATGCCTCAGCAAATTGGTTTTGGTGGTTTTATTGGCATCAAAATACCGGATATATTTTTTATGCTTTTTATCAATAAAATCTTCTGAAAAAATAATCAGGAATGAATTCTGGGCATCAAATTCTATGGAAGGAATTCTTGCCCGGGGCTTGAGTTCCCTTAATTCAACAAAGGGGTAGGGGGTCCTGAGCCGCATAAAATTATTATAGGATCCCACCAGGGAATAACCGATCACAAACTGGTCCAGTTCATCGCGCAGCACCTGGTAATAGGAACGCCTTAACCGGTCTTCCCTGCTCAGACTCTGTCTTGAATTACAATATTTCACTTCGCCGTCCCCTAAATAGAAACTAGATAAATCTGATTATTCCAGAGCCGCCCCCCCTGGCAATTGTTTGCCCTCCATCAGGTGAAGAAAGGCACCGCCGCCTGTGGAAATATAACTGACCTTGTCAGCGATCCCGCACTTTTTGGCAGCAAGCCCGGTGTCGCCGCCACCGACAATTGAAAACCCCTTTGAACCGGCAATTGCGTCGGCCACGGTCTGGGTGCCCGCTGAAAACCGGTCCATTTCAAATACCCCCATTGGGCCGTTCCAGACAATGGTGCCTGCATCCTCAATGGCCCTGGCGTATCTTTTTGCAGTTTCCGGGCCGATATCCAGCGCCATCCAGCCCTCCGGAATTTCGTCCAGGCCGACCTGTTTTTTATCAGCCTCATTGTCAAATTTCTCGGCAGCCACCAGATCTTCGGGCAGCAGCAGCTCGATCCCTTTATCTGCCGCCTTTTTCACAATTCCGGATGCCGTTGAAAGAAGATCCGCTTCGATCATGGACCCCTTGGTATCCACGCCCTGGCTCTTCAGGAAAGTATTGGCCATGGCCCCGCCAATGATGAGGCGGTCCACGAAATTGAGCATATTTTCCAATGCAGCCAGTTTACTTGATACTTTTGCGCCGCCGATGACAGCGACCAGAGGCCTTTCCGGTTTTTCAACAGAATCGTAATATGAACTCACCTCTTTTTCAAGCAAAAATCCTGCCGCAGCTTCTTTTGCAAATTCAGTAATTCCTGTGACCGAGGCCTGGTCCCTGTGGGATACTGCAAATGCATTGTTCACATAGACATCGCAGAGATCTGCCAGCTGTTTTGCAAACCCCGGGTCATTTTTCTTTTCCTCATTGTAAAATCTTAAATTTTCCAGCATGAGAATATCACCGGGTTCAAGGTCAGCCACGCGGTTTTTCACCGATTCCCCGATGCAATCTCCCACGAACCGGACCTGGGTTCCCAGAAGCTTTGAAAGCCTGCGCGCTGCCGGCAGCAGGCTGAATCTATCATCTTTTACCCCGTCTGGCCTTCCCAGGTGGGAGGCAAGGATCAGTTTCGCCTTTTGATCCACAAGGTACCGGATCAGATCCAAAGTGGCCTGAATCCTGTTATCATCCGTGATATTGCCCTTATCATCCATTGGAAGATTATAGTCCACCCGGATAAACAGAACCTTATTTTGAACATCCAAATCCTTTATTGACTTCATTTGTGCCTCCTGCGGCCGTATAATGGCCGATATTGCTAAAACCTCATGAACCCTGTATGGTATTTCAATGTTGATTAAAATTTTTTTAACCTGGATTGAATTACTTATGATGTGTCGCCAACATGACTGATAAAATACGTGAACTCAAAGTCATTTTCAACTCTTTTGACCTCAAAGGGCCAAAAGATCATATTGTTGCCTCACTAAACCGGTTTGAACGCCTGGTCCGGCCCTTTGAGGACGACAGGACCTGCCAGGTGGCCATCCTCTGGATGAAGAACATTTTCCTTCAGAATCTGGGGTATTACCCCAGGGCGGAGGA
>JAKSAX010000543.1 GCA_022361395.1 Desulfobacterales bacterium
AACAGACTATGTGAAGTTATTTTTGCGCGATCCCAAATAGCCGCTGCCGTCTGTAAACTTACATTCGTTTCCTGATCCTCTCCCGCTAGGAGGTATAAATGTTGACTCCGGGAATCAAATAGGCAACTTTGTTGCTGTGTTTTGTTTGGTTGCTTAGTTTTAATAGGCAATTTTTTTGCTATTGGTTTGTGAAAGCCCTTAAAACAGGGCTTTTTTTATCCTGGCACAGCACTTGCTCTATAATATTTCCAAGAGCGGGAAATAAAACAAGCAGATAAACACAAACATAAAGGAGAAAGACAATGGCCGAATTAAGTTATGACTGCAGTGTAGAGCAGGGATTCAACTTCAAAAAAGATATCCAGGACATGGTGGGACACATCACCGCATTGAAAATAGGCGACACCGAGCTGTCCGCAGACATCGGGGTAACCGACCCCACAGACATCGCAGGTGACAAGGTCAGCGTTGTCGGGGTGATGTCATCCGTATACTGGGAAGGCGGATACGCCCACGGCGTTACCTTTGATGCCAAGGTCTCCAATACCAACCAGACCAGCCTGGCCGGACTCACCCTGAACACCCTGGACAGCACAGCCGTGGAATTCCAGTTCATCGTATACAAATACGACAACGCCAACAAAAAATACTACAAATGCTTCCATGCCAATGAAACCACCCTCAACGGCCTGGTTGAGACCAGCGGCGGTGACCTGGTCCTGACCATCGATACCGATCCCAGCATGGAAGTCCGCAATCCCCTGAACTTCCATCTGAACCTCAGCATCATGCCTGCGGACGAAGAGCAGGATATGCATGTGGCCGTATCCGACACTGACAAGTTCGTTAAAAAGTGGGGGGTGCCTGTCAGCTGATTCCTGATAGCTTTTAAACCAACACCAGATCAAGAGCCATGGCCTTATCGTAGGGATAGGGCCATGGTTTATTAATTTTTCGCGTCGTGAAAAATCCAGGTCCGGGAGTATCGTATGTGCAGGATAAGGAACTTTGACTCCGGGAATTTTTTTCTATTGACACATATAAATTTGTTTTGTACAAAACCAAATATGATTACAAACAAAACTTTCCTGTACAAGCTCAGTAATATACGTCAGATAGCTTTTTCTTTTCTTGAAAGTGAGATGAAAAAGATCGGAATAAACGATATACCACCTTCATACGGAGATATTCTCTATCTCATCTATAATGAAGAGTCCGGACACCTGAAGGATATCGTTAACAAATCCAGAAAAGATAAGTCAACGGTTTCTAATATTATTAACCAGCTTGAACAAAGAGGCTATGTAGAAAAAAAATCTGATCCGGACGATGGCCGGAGGACTATTGTTCAGCTTACACCTCAGTGTAAAAGTAATATAGAAGCCGTGTCTGATATCTCATCAAAATTGAAACAAAAATTATTTAAGGGTATGAGCGAGGAAGAGCAGTCAATTCTGTTTATGCTGTTAAACAAGGTCGAAAAAAATTTAAAAATATAGTTTTGGGCAAAACAAATCAGGGGGCAGTATGGCTAAAGCAACTCCGTTGTATGAATCTGAGGCGCTTAATATTCTGGACAGCAAAGACTGGGTTAGAACCAATTTTTTAAAAAGATATCTACCCTCAACAATTGATGCCGTCAGGTATTACAATCATATGGGCAGGTTAACGACACTCCCCATATTGGGCTTTTTTATTAAAAGGGTGATGTATCTTTACTATAGATACCTCCATACCAATTCACTGGTTTTCCCTTTAGAGGAGATGGAAAAAGTCATTGAAAATGCAACTGATATCTTTGTTGATCCCTGTCCCTGCCGTGTAGATGCCGGAGATTCTGCTTGTGATGCCCCTTTATATACATGCATGCGTGTAAACCACACCGCAACCTTAAGAAAAGAGATGAAGGGTTCCAAAGGGCTAACAAAAGAGGATGCGCTGTCTATTCTGAGAAACGCATACAAACAGGGACTGGTATTATCGCTTGAATCCTGCATTCAGCCATATCAAAACAATATCTGCATGTGCTGCAGGTGTTGTTGCGTTGCCATGAAAGCCAGATATGATTATGGTGTCGGCATTTATCATTCCGGTCCTTATCTGCCTGTTTTTGATCATAAAAAATGTACAGGGTGCGGCACTTGTATTTCTGCATGTTCCGTCGGGGCACTATCCATAGACCGGGGGCAAGTCTCACTTGACTCCGGGTTGTGTCTGGGCTGTGGACAATGTGGCGCAATTTGTCCTGAAACATCAATTGAAATGGTATTTAAAAGAGAGCGGGTTAGAGATGATTCAGAACCTGGACCGATCCGTCTTTTTTTGTCTTTGATATATATCTATGCCGTGATGATTCCTTCCGTTCTTGCCTTCAGAATGGTCTCCGGAAGCAAACAGGATAATATGCTCAACGCAAAACCAAATAAAAAAGATTATTTTAAAAAATCTATGCAATAAAACATAATTGTAAGAAACGCCAATGCAGCGGTTTCTCGGTTCCAGGCGGTCCCCACCATTTGATGAGAACCGCCTGGAGTTTGTTCTATAGTTTTCCGGTTAATGCGGGGATGACATCAAAAATATCCCCCACGATACCATAGCCGCACCTGCTGAAGATGGGAGCATCCTTATTCATCATAGGGGGTGGCAATGGTCCTTGTCCGCATAGGCGGTCTTTCCGTCCACCTTTATGTTAGCCGCAGTATCAGGAACATGCTTCACGCATACAAACATCTTCATATGGCTCACCCTCTAACACTTAATCTTCTCATTTTTCGGGTCATACATGGGTGCAAGGGAGACTTCTGCCGGATAGGTTTTACCGGCAATGCCGATCTCCCAGTTGCCCGCATCAATGTATGCCTGGTCAACGGCCTGGCCGTCGCCGGTCTCGATCATGAAGAGGCCCACTGCGCCGCCAAGGGTCCAGCAATAGGAACCTGACCTGACATAGCCGGCATTTTTACCGTCACGGGTGATGACTTCGGCGTGGAAGAGGAGGGGAGCCGCATCTTTGACCAGGACCTGGGCCAGCCGTCTTTTCAGGGGGCCCTGGGCCAGTTTTTTCTCACAGGCCTCTTTGCCGATGAAGCCGCCTTCCTTGTCCATCTTCACGGTAAAGCCAAGACCGACCTCAAAGGGATCGTCCGTGTTGTCCATGTCATGGCCGTAATCCCTGTAACCTTTTTCCATTCTGAGGCTGCCCAGGGATTTGAGGCCTGCGTGTTTCATGCCGAATGCCCCGCCGGCTTCCACCAGGATGTCATAGACATGCAGCGCCTGTTCGCAGGGAATGTACAGCTCGTACCCCAGTTCGCCAAGATAGGTCAGGCGGACACAGGTGGCCCTGCCATAGCCGATGGCGATTTCCTGCACGTGGCGGTAGGGAAAGGCGCTGTCGGACATGTCTGCATCCGTCACTGCCTGCATCAATTCACGGGATTTGGGGCCCTGGATATTGATCTGGGCATAGGCGGAGGTCATGTCCGTGACAAAGGCATGGGCATCTCCGGGGATATTGCGTTCCAGCCAGGTCTGGGCATGGCGGTGCATGGTATCCGTGACCACCACCATGAATTTTTCTTCGGTGAGCTTGGCCACGGTGAGGTCGGCTTCCAGCTTGCCCCGTTTGTTGAGCCAGGGGGTATAGGTGATCCTGCCCGCAGGGCCGTTGACCTCGTTGGTTGAGATATAGTCAAGGACCTTGCCGGCATCCCTTCCCTGGACCATGAACTTGGACATGAAGGACATGTCCATGAGGATGACGTTTTCCCTGGCCGCCTTATGTTCGGCCTCCCAGTAGTCAAACCACTCTTCCCTGCCCCAGGAGTGATTCTCAATTTCAGCTTTTTTACCTTCAGGCGCAAACCAGTCCGCCCCTTCCCAGCCGCTGACATCCTTGAAATATCCCCCCCCGGTCTTTAAGGCGGTCGTAGATGGCGCTCTTTTTCGCTCCCCTGGCGGTTTCCATGGACTGGAAGGGATAGTGGCACTTATATACCTTGCCAAGGGATTCCACTGTCCTGTGCGCCCGGTAATCAACGTTGTTCTGGTAGGTGTGCAGCCGGTCGATATTGAATCCCGTGATATCAACGCCGGGATCACCGTCCATGATCCAGTGGGCCATCATCCGTCCGAGGCCCGGGCCCATGATGATGCCGATGGAGTTGAGGCCGGCACATACAAAGTAGTTTTTCAGCTCAGGGGCTTCGCCGATGATGGGGCCGAGATCGGCTGTAAAGCTTTCAGGGCCGCAGAAGAACTTTTTGATGCCCAGCTCCCGGGTGATGGGCACCCGGGCCATGGCCTTTTCCAGGAAGGGGCCCATGCGGTCCCAGTCCGGTTCGATCTCGCCGAAGGAAAAGGTTTCAGGTACGGTCTTCAGTTTCCAGGGGGCGCATTTGGGTTCGAACAGGCCGATCATGAGGCCGCCGACCTCTTCCCTGTAATATCCGTAATGGGAGGGATCTTCCAGCACGGGCATGTTTTTTGGAATGTCGTCGATCTCTTCGGTGATCAGGTAGTAATGTTCCGTGGACTGGTTGGGAATATTGACGCCAGCGGCATCCCCGAGCTGGCGGGCCCACATGCCTGCACAGTTGACCACCACATCGGCTGTCATCTCGCCCTGTTCGGTGATCACCCCGGTGACCCGGCCGTTCTTCTTTGTGATTCCCTTGACAGGTGTTTTTTCGAATATGCTGACACCCTGGTTCCGGGCACCTTTGGCCAGGGCAACGGTGCCGTCAACCGGGTTGACCCGGCCGTCTTCCTTTACATAGAACCCTGCCATGAGATCTTCGGTCCGGGCCAAGGGGAAGAGTTTTTTAATATCGTCCGGCCCGATTTCATTGACATCCACACCGCAGTAGCGGTTAAAGGCCGCCACCCTGCGGTATTCTTCCAGCCGGTCACGGTTCGAGGCCGCCTCAATGAAGCCAATGGGGGTAAACCCGGAGGTCAGACCGGTCTCCGCCTCCAGTTTTGAATATAAATCCCTTCCGTAGATCCGCATCTCAGTGGAGGTCTCGGACAGGGAGCCGAAGGTAACCATGAGGCCGGCGGCATGCCAGGTCGTGCCAGAGGTCAGCTCATCCCGCTCCAGGAGGACCACGTCTTTACATCCCATATGGCCCAGGTGATAGGCAATTGAACAACCGATAATACCGCCCCCGATGATGACCACATTGGCATGTTTGGGCAGGTTTGCATCATTATTTCCCATTTATTTTCCTTTTCAAGGTATCTTATTTTATTATTCCCATCTCTTTCTCTGTATCCGCAACAATGGCCCGGATTTTTTCGAGCACCTCATCCGGCAGGGGATCAGGGGTGTGGGTTTCAAGTATGAACCTGACCTTTTCCATGGCCCGGTCATAGGCTGAGGTTGAGCCTGCCTTTTCCCAGGCGCCCCTCATCTTCCGGTCGATCAGTTCGGGTGAGGACTGCCCCCTCATATGGCTGAACGTGTGTTTGTGCATGAGGAAATCCCCGCCTGAGCCCACCTCCTTGATGGGATCTATGGCTAGGGTCTCATCTGTCACGGGCATGCCCATGACCGTATGTTTGATCATACGCGCAAACTCACAATCCAGGACCAGCTGACCAAAATCAAAAGTGATGCCGCTTTCAAGCATCCCCGGGCCGTAAATCATATTGGCACCTGCCAATGCGGGTATCAGTCCGGTTAGTGTCTTTTCATGGCCAGTCTGGACATCAGATATCTTTGAATCGCCCTAGCCGCCGGCAACATAACTGGGCAGGGCATAGTACCGTGCCAGTCTTGCCACGGCCCCGCTGATCACCGCACACTCAGGCGTGCCCACACTTGCCGAGGCCAGCTTGAGGTCCATGGCTGTGGTGGAGCTTCCGTAGATTACAGGGGTTCCCCTGCGGGTGAGCTGGGCCAGGGTGATGCCGGACAGCACTTCGGCATTGTGGTTCACCAGGGTGCCGGCCAGGGTGACCGGGGCGGTGCCGCCGGCCATGGCCATGGACAGGATATTGCAGACCACGTTGTTTTTGGCCGCCTCCATTATGATCTCGCAGCAGTCGGAGATCAGGGTGAGGGGGCTCACCGGGCAGGTGGTAAAGGAGACAAGGGGCCTTTTCCTGAATGCCTTTACACCGCCGGCAATGGCCTGCCCCATCTCGATGATCCTGTTCAGGAATTTACCGTTGACCGGGCCGAATGCACAATGTTTTGTGGTGTTGGTCAGATAGGCTTCGGCATTGTGCAGGGGCACGGTTTCCTGGTTCACGTCATGGGCGCCCAGGGCTTTTTCGCAAAAATCTATTTCAGGCAGGTAATCAATGACCTTGGCCGAGTCAACCAGGTCTTTTTTAACCGGTTCCCGGTTTTCCCCGGTGTAGGGGTCGTTGATCATCACCCCCTCGCTGAAGTTGGTAAAATGGACCCGGGTGCTTTCAAGCACGATATCGTGCCTGGGATCCCGGCCGTGGAGTATGACTTTTGAAGGGGCCGTGCGAATGGCGTCCTCCACCACATGGGGAGGAATCTTTACATTCTTTGTCTCGTGATCAACAATGGCGCCCCCGCGTTCAAAACGCTCCCGGGCCTCATCGTCTTCCACAAACACGCCGGTTTCGTTCAGGACCTCCAGGGTTCCGTAATGAATCTCCTGCAGTTCATCATCCGTCAGGATGTTGAGGCTCATTCCGGACCCAAGCTGTCTGCCTGCATGCAGGTTCCGTCTCATTTGCGTATCCTCATCACTGGCTGGTTGAAAGTTGAATGAATTCCTGAGAATTCATTGATCAATAGCATTATTGGAATCATTTGCGTCACCTGTTGCCGTGCCGCGCAATTAATTATTGACATAGTCTATAGAATCTTTTAAAGTTTTGTCAATCAAAAATTGTTGAACAATATTTTAAAGGAGAGTCACCACACCGGATGAATTCCCATCCGGAAAACTATACGAAAACAAATTGGGAGGATCGCATGAAAAAGATGTTTTGGCGTTTGGCACTCATTTTAATGGCATTGCTGATTTCAACCGGAACAGGGTTTGCCGGCAGTTCAACACTGGATGAAATTATGGCTGCAAAAACCCTGGTGGTATCCACGGATGCCAATTATGCGCCCCAGAGTTTCCTGAACGACAAGGGGGAGCTTGAAGGCTTTGACGTAAGTGTGGCCAAGGAAGTTGCCAAAAGACTCGGCGTCAAGGTAAAGTTCATCACCCCGGACTGGGATCTTATCACAGCCGGTAAATGGGGAAAAAGATGGGACCTGTCCATCGGCTCCATGACCCCCACGGCAGAAAGAAAAAATGCCCTGCTTTTCACCATGCCTTACTACAGCTCTCCTGCACAATTTGCCGTTCACAGCAAAAACAAAGATATCAAAACCGTAGCCGACCTGGCCGGCAAGACCATCGGCATTGCCAGTGAAACCACAAATGAAAGATACCTCCAGAAAGACCTGAAGATCGAAGACGTCACCATCGTGTACCAGGACTGGTCAGCAGGCGAACTTAAAAATTACCCCACAGATGCCAACCATATTGAAGATCTCTCCCTGGGTGACGGCCTCAGGCTGGACGCTGTTTTTACATCCCGCCAGACCCTTGCAGAAGCTATTCGCAGTGGCTGCGGTAAAGGCTGCCCCATTAAAATGGTGGGTGAACCTCCCTATTATGAACCCCTCTGCTTTGCCCTGGACAAAAGCCGGCCCAACAGCCAGTCTTTTGTAGACAAACTCAATGAGATTCTTAAATCCATGTATGATGACGGTACCCTTGTAAAGTTGTCCGAGCAGTTTTACGGCACCAACCTCATTCCTAAGTTATAAGAAAAATAAAAGCGGCGCTCCCGGCAGCTGAAAACGCCTGCCGGGATGCGGCTTTTTTCAGTTGGGTCTCTGTTGGTCGGGGTGTAGCATAAACATGTTTATTAACGGGCCGCGTAAGAATTTGGTTCACATTCCAGGTGAAGTTATTTTTGGGCGATCCCTAAGGAGCAGTGAATGGGTGTTGATAGGGGAGATGCGCTGGTTCCGGAGATTCCGGAAGAGGCAGAGCGGGTCCTGGCACAGATTGAGGGGGAAAAGAGAAGATACAGGCGAAATCTGATAATATCCTTTGGGGTGTTGATCAGCCTGATGGTAGCGGGCCTGGTCATACTGAGGCTGGATTTCTCATTTATGATCAAATGGCTGCCTTTTATTCTGACCGGTATCGGGTACACCTTTCTGGTCTCGTTCCTGGCCATCACCCTGGCCTGTGTTCTTGCCGTGGTCGGCGCCCTGGGAAGGCTGTCAACCAACCCGGTGCTCAACAGTATTGCCACCTCCTATGTATCCCTGATCCGGGGGACGCCGCTGCTGGTCCAGGTCTATATGTGGTATCTGGCCCTGCCCCAGATC
>JAKSAX010000308.1 GCA_022361395.1 Desulfobacterales bacterium
CACGGCTTTTGCCATGATCTTATCCGCGGACACGTGGGCCCGTTCCATCATCTCCCGGTCATTGGAGAGTACGGGTATATTTACATGGACATTACCGTCTCCGGCATGCATATGGGTGGCTATGACAATAAGGCGGCTGGTAGTGGTCCGGTAGATCCGCTCCACATTGTCCAGCACCAGGCTGTAGCCCCGGAGCCCCTGGGTTACCTGTTTATAAAAGTCTTTTGTCCAGATTGCCCGCTCAAGGGCATCCCTGGAAGCGATATCCAGTTTTTTACGGATCTTATAGGCTAAGTCCTTGATCCGCCCGACCTTTTTGGTCAGCAGTTCGGGATCAGACAGGGGCACGGCCGTGTTCAGGTAATCCACGATATCCCGGATGACCTGGGTCTGGTTGTACTTTTTCTCTTCAAGGTTGGTCTCGTCCACAAAGCGCACAAAATCCGCCAGGCTGTCAATGGGAAGGACAATATCTTCATTGAGCTTAAAGGCGTTGGTGTGGGCGGCAATGGCGCCGAGCCGCTTTCTGTCCTCCCAGAACCGCCGGGCCTCAGCCTCATCCCTGGCAATGGAAAACCCGGTTTTATCATAGGGGTCAAGAATGGTTTCAAGGCTCTCCATTCCTAGGTCAAGTGAGGCTTTGTCATTGGAGACCATATCAATCAGCAGGACGGCTTTGAGCCTGTCTCCCACGGACTGCTTGGTTTTGTACTTAATTGCCTTTATGTACTCTTCATCAAAATGTTCCAATGCCATAAGGGCTGGGGTACCGTTGCCGAACCGGTTGCAGATTGCTGTAATTACCTGCCCTGCCTCGGTCATGTCATTGCCGAAGAACTCGATACAGCAGGTCCGCTTATAGTCAAACTCCGGATAGAGGATAAATTCGGCCCAGGTGATGATACCGTCACACCCTTCTTTCTGGATGCCGGGAAGCCCCTTCAGGGTCTTATTGGTGACGTCTTTTCCCAGTCCTTTTTTCCGGACATCGGTACCGGCCATCCGGATGGTATCGTAAAGCCGGCCCCTGCTGTCTTTAACAGAAAAGACAAGTGAATCGTCCGGAAGAATCTTGCGCAGGGGATGGTGTTCCCGTTCAACCGTGTAGGTATTCCCGTCCGGCATGGTGATCCGATAAGCCAGCAGGTTGTCAAGGGCTGTTCCGTAAAGCACGGCTGTTTTGCCGCCGGCATTTTCAGCCAGGTTGCCGCCGATGGTGCAGGCCCAGGCTGAGGTGGGATCGGTGGCGAAAATCAATCCGGCAGCCTTTGCCGCATCCTTGGCGTCCTGGGTGATGACACCGGCTTCCATGGCCATGGCCCAATAAGGCCGTCCGTCTTCGGCTGTCTTTTGCTCAATGGGAAAAATCCGGTTTAGTTTTTCCGTATTGATCATGACGCAGGTCGGGGTCAGGGGGGTGGCTCCGCCGGTAAGCCCGGTTCCCGCCCCTCTTGGAATAATCCCAAACCCGAGGTCAGCAGTCCTTTTTACAAGCCCTTCCACCTGGGATTCACGATCGGGGCGCAGCACAGCCACCGGAGAAAACCTGCGCCAGTCAGTGGCGTCTGTGGCATGGGCCGTTATGTTGAACGGGTCAAAATAGATATTGCTTTTTCCGATCACAGGTCCCAGGCGCCGCAATACCCTGCCCTGATCCTGCGCCACGGACCGGATCTGCCTCACAAGGCCGTCCAGTGCCTCTTTACATGTGGCAAGCACCTGGCTGACCTCGTCATGCCTGGCATGGGCCTGGATAATGCTTAAATCATTCTCAAACTCAGCAAAGAGCCGCCTGCGCTGGATGGGGTGCTCCACCAGTTCCTGGAACAAAAAAGAATTTCTCTGGATAATAAACAGGTCGCCCATGAACCTGTACAGCAGGCGGGAGGACCGTCCGGTCCCTTTTTTAGTCTCAAGGGACCGGATGGTGTCAAGCGTTTCAGATCCAAAAAGGTGATCTATGATCTGGTCGTCGTCTGCTGAAGTATAGTTATAGGGGATCTTTCTTTTTGGATCTGTCATACCTACAATTCAAACGTTGTCATGTTGACCACAAGGTCAAGGTCAATTATCTCCTTTACCACCTCGGGCGGTACAGGGGTGTCGGTCCGTAAAAAGATGATATTTCTCTGGCCGTCTTCCTCCCGGCCCACCATCATCCTGGCAATATTGATGTTGTGTTCCCCGAGCTTCATCCCGATGGAACCGATGGAGCCTGGTTTGTCCACATTGTGGATCAGGCCCAGATGTCCCTCGGGAATCACTTCAAGGCGGAACTTGTTGATCCTTACAATACGGGCATCATCCTTACCGAAAATGGTGCCTTCCACAATATTGGTCTGGGCTTCGGTAACCACGGTCATGCGGATCAGGTTTAAAAAGTTGCCTGCCTCCCGGGAGGTGGATTCGGAAATTTTTATTCCGATTTCATTGGCAAGGGAGATTGCATTTACCGAATTCACGGCATATTTTACAAATTCAGCCAGGGTTCCCTTGATGGCATTGATGGTCACCGGTTTTAAATCCAGATCCGGAAATTTGCCGATGTACTCGATATTCACCTCTTTTATACCGCCCGGCGTAATCTGGGCCTGCATCTTACCCATCTTTTCAGCAAGGTAGAGAAAGGGCTTAAGCTGCTTGAGCACCTCACCGGTAACAGAAGGCACATTCACGGCATTGATCACTGTATCCTCAAGCAGGTAGGCGATGATCTGGTTTGCGGCGGCAACTGCCACGTTGGTCTGTGCTTCCATTGTGGAGGCACCCAGATGGGGGGTGGCAATGACCTGATCCAGTTCCAGGAGGGGGTGTTCCCCGGGGGGTTCTGTGGAGAATACATCCAGGGCAGCCCCAGCCACCTTACCGGAGACAATGGCATCATAAAGGGCGGACTCGTTTACAATACCGCCCCTGGCACAGTTGACCACCATGACCCCTTCTTTCATTTTCTCAAAGGCATCGGCATCAAGCAGGTCAATGGTGGCATCCATCTTGGGTACATGGATAGTGATATAATCTGCCCTTTCATAAAGCTCATCCAGGGTGACATACTCAAACCCGGCCTTAGTGATATGCTCGGAAGAGATATTGGGATCAAA
>JAKSAX010000585.1 GCA_022361395.1 Desulfobacterales bacterium
AGTGGATTTTTTTAGGTCAGCTTACCGGAATTTACCGGATCTGCTCTGATATCAAAAACGGAAGATATACCTATTTTACCCTGCCCAATGAGCCCACGGATGACTCCGGGGAAAATGAAATGGTAGCATTAATGCGTGATATGAACTGGATGATCCGGCAGATCGAATCCAGGGAGACTGAACTGGAAGACCGGGTGGCCAGGCGGACCCGGGCCCTGAAAGAGTCAAACACGGCCCTGGTTGCGGCCCGGGATGCCGCAAATGCCTCTGCAAGGGCCAAAAGCGAGTTCCTCACCACCATGAGCCATGAAATCAGGACCCCGATGAACGCCATCATAGGCATGAGCGATCTTGCAATGAAAAACAACCGGGAGAAGGCCCTTGACGAATACCTGTCCATTATCCACTCCTCTTCCAGCTCCCTGCTGGGCATCATAAATGATATCTTGGATTTTTCAAAGATGGATGCCGGTAAGCTGATGCTGGAAAAAATTCCTGTCCAGATCCGGGATCTCCTTGAAGAGATTGCTGATATGTTTAAAGGCGGGTTGTCAGATGAGCATGTGGAACTCATCCTGGATATCTCCCCTGCCGTCCCCGGTATCATTCCGGGGGACCCGCTCCGGCTCCGCCAGGTGCTCACAAACCTGATATCCAATGCCGTTAAATTCACCCGGGAGGGACAGATTATTGTGAAAGTGGATATGGCACAGGCAGAAGAGGATGCGGCTGCCATTGCGTTCTCAGTCCGGGACTCCGGCATAGGTATTGAGCAGGATGCATTAAAAACATTGTTTGTCCCCTTTACCCAGGCTGACGGGTCAATCACCCGCAAGTTCGGGGGAACCGGGCTCGGCCTGGCCATTTCCGGAAAACTGGTTGCCCTCATGGGAGGGGAAATCCGGGTTGAAAGCCAAAAAGGAGCCGGCAGCTGCTTTTCATTCACCCTTGATTTGGACAGGGACCAGATCAGGGAAAGGATCCGTTTTGATCTTCCGGGATACTTCCGGGATCAGAGGATCCTGACCGCGGTTAAAAACCCATACACTGAAAAAATCATCCACAGCTTTTTGAAAGATTTCAGCCTGACCCCAATAAACCGGGACAACGGAGACCAGGCAGCCCTGGCCATTATTGACACGGCACTTGGAGAACAGGCAGTTACAGCCCTCATTGAAAAACAAGGGGATTCCACACCCATTGTTGCCGTGGGCACTCTCCTAAAGGAGGGCAAACCGCCGGCCTGGGCCCACCGTTTCATACCCAAACCCGTCAAGCAGTCCCTGCTTTTTGACACCCTGGTGGAAATCTTTGATGACCAGAACCTGTCACCGCTCATCAGGGGCAGCCATTCAGGCACATCACGGGGAAACCGGATCAAAAACAGGGACCTTAAGATCCTGGTGGTAGAGGACAACGGCATTAACAGGAAGGTGGCAAAGGAAATTTTCAACTCCGTGGGAATTAAACCGGTTATGGCTGACAGCGGTGCCATGGCCCTTGAACGGATTGCCACCGGGAGTTTTCATGCCGTGCTAATGGATGTCCAGATGCCGCTGATGGACGGGTATCAGACCACCCGGGAAATCCGCAGGACAGCACCGGACCTGCCGGTGATTGCCATGACAGCCAATGCCGCGGATGAAGACCGGGAAAAGGGGCGCAGGGCAGGTATGACCGGCTATGTAACAAAACCGGTGAATCCGGAAATCCTGTTCCGGGCCCTGGAAAACTGTCTTGGCACAAGGATCATCCAGACCTTAAATGACTTGGGTTCCCCCCCTGTTTTTCCCAGGAACCCGGACCTTCCTGGTATAGATACCGAAGATGCACTCACGCGGCTCAAGGGCAACCAGAACATGCTGGAAGACCTGATCGTGGAATTTGCAGATGCCCACAGGAACGCGGCCGAAAGACTGGCAGCGCTGGCCCGGGATAAGGATGCAGCCGGGCTGACCGCCCTGGCCCACAAGCTGAAAGGGATAGCCGGAAACATATCGGCCAGGGATCTTGGCCGTTCTTTTGCAGACCTGGAGCAGCTTGTCCGCCCGGCAGCCAACCTGCCCCCTACGTCTGAACAAAAGAGAGTATGGGACGACCCGGGTATCGGCCTTTGCATCGGGAAAATCGCGAAATTAATGGAAGAACTGTTGAGCACAGCAGACAGCCTGAATCCGCCTGCCGGGGAATTATCCAATACAGGTACCGCTGATCTGCCCCGGGATATCCTGGACACCTTATCCGAGCTTGGCCGGTTGATCAGTCAGAACAGCCTGACCGCCAAAGCATTTTCCAGGGGACTTGCGGCCAGCCTCTCCGGCACGTCTTTTAAGGAAAGAGCCCAGCAGCTTGAGACCCAGATCAAACGGTTTGAATTCCAAAAGGCCAAGGTGACCTTTGACACCCTGGAAAAGGCCGTCAAAACCTGTGTGCTCCCCTCTTCAATGGAAACGGAAAATTAAATATGACAACACAATCCGCTAAAAAAGAAAGAATCCTCATTGTAGACGATACCCCGGCCAATATCGATGTGCTGGGGGCCATCCTTATGCAGGATTATGAGATATCCGTGGCCGTTAACGGTCCCATGGCTCTGGATATCATGGAGTCGGGCCTTCTTCCCGACCTGGTGCTCCTGGATATCATGATGCCGGAAATGGACGGATATGAGGTTGCCCGGCAACTTAAGTCCAATGAAAAAACAAGAGAGATTCCGGTCATCTTTGTCACCGCCAAAATAGAGGAGGAAGACGAGGCATTCGGATTTCAGATGGGGGCGGTGGATTATATCAGGAAACCGGTAAACTCGGATGTGACCCTGGCCCGGATCAAATCCCAGCTGGAGCTCAAACGGTACAGGGATCACCTGACCGACGAAATCAGGGAAAAAAGCCATCAGGTCAGGACATCGGCTCACGCCCTTGAAACAGAACGTCACAAACTGGACAAGACCACCCGTGACCTGGCCGGGGTCCAGGCATCAGCACTTAAAAACCAGGTATATTTCAAGGAGTTGTTCATGAACTCCCCCCACGGCATCATCCTGGTGGGGCCGGACAATAAAATTATCAATACCAACAAAAGCTTTTCCGATCTGGTGGGATATGAAACAGATGAGATCATAAATAAAAAGACTTCCGGATTTTCAGTGGCGGATGACCTTAAAGACGCCCATGAGAGCCTGATTCAGGAGGCCCTCGTCCACGGCAGCATGTCCATGGAAACCCGGTGTTTTCATAAGCAGGGATATGAAATCCACGTATCTGCCCTGGCCTATCCGGTGAAGATCAACAACCGGGTGCAGGGGGTGTTTGTATTTTATGAAAACATCTCCCAGAGAAAACAGTTTGAAAACAAACTCAGGCACCAGGCATTTCACGACGCCCTCACGGGAATTCCCAACCGCCTGCTCTTTTCCGAGCAGCTTGACATTGCCATACAAAAACAGGAAACACTTAAGGATTACCGGTTTGCGGTTCTTCTTATTGACCTGGACCGGTTTAAAAGCGTAAACGACAGCCTTGGGCACCAGGCCGGAGACACCCTTTTAAAGGCAATTACCAAAAGAGTGCAGAACCATCTGAGGGACGGGGATACTCTGGCCCGGATGGGCGGAGACGAGTTTGCGGTGATCCTGTCAAAGGTCGGGGACAGTGCCCGGGTCGAAGCCATTGCCTCCAGAATCCGCGAGGCCGCAGAATCAAAATTTACCATTGACGGAAACGAGGTCCATATCTCGGCAAGTATCGGCATCGTACTTGATACCCGGTCCTACACCAGGGCGGATCAATTGCTCAGGGATGCGGATCTTGCCATGTACCAGGCCAAGGACGCGGGCAAGGCAAGGTTCAAGTTTTTCACCCCAGAGATGCGCAAAGACCTGCTCCGGCGCATGAACGTTGAAAAAGAACTTCGGCATGCCCTGGAGAACGAGGAGCTTTCCCTGTTTTTCCAGCCCATTGTCCGGGTGGCGGATTCCCGGGTGAACGGGGTGGAAGCCCTGGTCCGATGGCAGCACCCGGAAAAAGGCCTGATCCCCCCGGACCGGTTTATTCCCATTGCCGAAGAGACCGGGCTGATCCTGCCCGTCGGGGACTGGATAATTTCAGAGGCCTGCAGGACATTGCGGCAATTGCAGTCAGGATACGGGGATCACCTGACCATGAGCATCAATATATCCATTAAGCAGTTCCTGCAAAATAATTTTGTGGCAGATCTGATCAATACAGTTCAGGCCCGGGAAATCCATCCCTCAACCATCAAGCTTGAATTCACCGAATCCCTGCTCATGACCCACACGGATTCAGCGGTTGAAAAGCTCAATACCCTTAAGGGACATGGGTTTATCCTTGTCATTGATGACTTTGGAACCGGCTATTCATCACTCTCCTATCTCCAGCAGTTTCCCATTGACGAGATTAAAATCGACCGCTCCTTTATTCTTTCCATGGAAACCAGACGGGAAAGCAAGGCCATTGTCACTTCGATCCTTTCACTGTCAAAGGGGCTGGGATTGACCACTGTGGCCGAAGGTGTTGAGACCGGGGGCCAACTGGACAGCCTGGCCGGGTTGCACTGCGAGTTTGCACAGGGCTATTATTTTTCAAAGCCCTGCCCTGTCAGCGACCTGACCACAAAATCAACCCTGGATTTCAGCAGATCGTAAACCTTAAAAAATTATTGTCATTTAGGTATCGCGTAAAAATAACTTCACCTGATCTGTTTGCAAAACCCCTTAAAACATTGGGTATTTTGCAAACAGAATGTGAACTAATTCTTACGTGATCCCTTAGCATCCTGGCCTTTTTGGGTTAAACCTGTTATGAACAGGCATCATCAACCCAAAACCGGATCGGACTTTTCTATGACCAATGAATTAAAGGTTTTTTCCGGGGGATCCAATCCCGCGCTTGCACAGGAAATATGTGACGATATCGGTATCCCCTTAAGCCGGCTTGCCACCTCCAGGTTTTCCAATGACAATCTCTTTGTCCAGATCAAGGAGAGTGTCAGGGAAATGGATGTTTTTGTTATTCAGTCCCTGACCCGGCCGGTCAGTGATCATATCATGGAACTCATGATTACCCTGGACGCCCTTCGCAGCGCATCTGCCAGGCGGATTACCGCAGTGATCCCCTATTATTCCTATGCACGGTCGGACAAGAAAGATGCCCCCAGGATATCCATTGCCGGACGGCTGATTGCAGATCTTTTAAAAACAGCCGGGGCAGACCGGGTACTGACCATGGATCTTCACGCAGACTCGGTCCATGGATTTTTCAGCATGCCCGTGGATCATCTCACGGCTGTTCCCACCATCTGCGATCATTTTGCAAATACCCTTAACCTGTCCCGGGCCGTTGTTGTGGCCACGGATGCCGGAGGCGCCAAAAGGGCAGGAAGGTTTGCCAAGCGCCTGAACACGTCGATGGCCATCATTGACAAACGGCGCATCAGCGATTCCGATGTAAAACAGGGGCTGGTTGTGGGCAATGTAAAAGGCCTGGATGCCATTATTTTTGACGATGAAATTTCCACGGGCGGCACCCTGGTCACCACAGTCCATACCCTTGAAAAAGCCGGGGTAAATAAGATTTATGTAGGCGCCACCCATCCGGTTCTCTGCGGTGATGCAGTGCAAAACCTGGACGCCTCATCCGTCACGGAGATCATTGTTTCAAATACCGTGCATATTCCCGAAGAAAAACAATTTTCAAAGCTGAAGGTATTATCAATGGCCCCCCTTTTTTCCCAGGCAATCCAGCGGATCCACACCGGGGAAAGCGTGGGCGCCCTGTTTAAATAAATGATTTATCCATTAAATCTAAGTGTGGGACCGCGCAAAGACTGATTCACCTTCTGTTTTGTAAAATACCCGGTTTTTTTTGTGCAATCCCTGTGAGGAGGCAGATATAGTGAAAAAATTAATATGGGTATTAGGAATTTTGGTTGTTCTTATGATTTCAAACAAAGGGTTCGCCCAGGAGACCATCACCATATTAAACGGGGAATGGGTGCCGTACACATCTCAATCTTTGAAACACTACGGGGTCTCCTCCCACGTTGTATCGGAGGCCTTTGCCCTGTCCGGGATCAAGGTCAGGTACCGGTTCTATCCCTGGGTGCGGATCGGGCAGATGGTGAGGCATGGCGAAAAGGGCGGAATCACCCTGATTTATACGAAAACCCCTGAAAGGGAGGAATTTGCCGTATACAGCCAGCCCATTTTAATAACAAATTCAGTGTACTTTCACCTGAAGAGTTATCCCTTTGACTGGAATACCATTGATGATCTGAAGGGAATCCCCATTGGCGGAACGGTTTCTTATAATTACGGGCCTGAATTTCGCGAGGCGGAAAAAAATAAAATTATTGAAGTTCAATGGGTTGCCACCGATGTCCAGAATTTCAGAAAATTACTGGCAGGGCGGATCAAAATATTCCCCATTGCCTTAGATGTCGGTTATGCATTGCTGAACACAGAGTTTTCAAAAAGCGACGCCCACTTGATCACCTACCATCCCAAATCCTACGCCACCCAGAATTTCCATGTAATGATATCAAAGAAAAATAAAGATCACAGACGCCTGATAAGATTATTCGATAACGGGCTTAAACGCCTGAAAGAGAGTGGTGATTTTGACCGGTATTATGAGGCATCCCGGCAGGGCGCGTACTTAAAGTAAAAATAGGGCATCATTTTGCATTTTTGGAAGTTGACGGGTGGCCGTTATGGTGCCCTCATGATCTGGAAGGAAATAGCGGTAAAAAGCATCTGAGGCATGCCCCGTCACATTGTTTTTAATCTGCTTTATCATTTCAGAATGTTCAGGAAGCAGGTGAATGAACTTGGGATTTCGTTCTTTTGGTTGAAGGTATGGAAAAGATATTGAGATCCTTGCAAACACGCAATCTCAGGAAATCTGTCATTCTATGATAGCTTTTCTCCAATGAAATTATTCTCTCTTCATACACAAAAAAACTAAGGGTTCCCTGATCCTGATAGACATATATTGAATTCAATGGTATAAAATGCGAAGTCTCCAATTCAATTGGATTCTTGTTTCAAATCGTTTCTCTAACGTATCAAAGC
>JAKSAX010000544.1 GCA_022361395.1 Desulfobacterales bacterium
AGAGGGATGAGGAGACGCTTGTGTTTGATGGAAAGGTAGTTCTGATTACAGGTGGTACCGGCTCTTTTGGAAAACAATGTACCCAAAAGATTTTAAAAGAGTATAACCCGGAAAAACTGATAATTTTCAGCAGGGACGAGCTTAAACAGCATGAGATGCGGCAAAAATTTCCTGATGACGGAACTACTCCGGTTCGTTATTTTCTCGGGGACATCAGGGATAAGGCAAGGCTTTACAGGGCATTTACCGATGTGGATATCGTGATTCATGCGGCTGCCCTGAAGCAGGTGCCTGCGGCTGAGTACAACCCTTTTGAAGCTGTTAAAACAAATATTATCGGCGCCCAGAACGTCATTGACGCCTCCATTGACAATAATGTGAATAAAGTAATTGCACTGAGCACGGATAAGGCGGCTAATCCGGTTAACTTATACGGCGCAACCAAGTTATGCTCTGATAAGATTTTCATTGCGGGAAACTCCTATACCGGGAAAAAATCAAGGGCTATTTTCAGTGTGGTCAGATACGGCAATGTTGTGGGAAGCCGGGGAAGCGTTATTCCGTTTTTTAAATCTAAGAAAAAAGAAGGCATACTCCCCATAACCGATCCAAGGATGACCCGGTTCTGGATGACCCTGGACCAGGCGGTGAGTTTTGTATTCAATTGCCTTGACCGCATGCTCGGGGGGGAGTTGTTCGTTCCCAAGCTGCCGAGCATGAATATCATGGAGTTGGCCAAGGTGATCTGTCCTGAATGTAAAACAGAGATTATTGGAATCCGCCCCGGTGAAAAGCTTCATGAAATCATGATTCCCAGGGACGATGCCAGGCTGTGCCTGGAATTTGACGACCATTATATTATTCAGCCGGATTTCAGGTTCTATGAAAGGCGGATCGAGAACCATGTTGGCAAATCCGTTCCGGAAGAATTCGAATACAGCTCCGGTTCAAACACCTGGTTTTTATCCCGGAAAGAAATGAAAGCCTATATAGATAAATTAAAATAAAAGTTTTTCTATCCGTCTGCCGATTTGATTATCAATGCTTTTATTTGATTTGTTAATCAACATACAGGTTTAATGTGAGTTAGGCCCGGCCCCCCTCAACCGGACACAAGTTATAATTTAAGGATATTTGTAAAATGAAAAGATGCACCAATTGCTGCCTGCCCGAAACCCAGGAAGGAATAACTTTTGACGCAAAGGGCGTTTGCACTGTCTGTAATATGAACAAGGTAAAAACAGGTATAATAGACTGGCGCCAGAGAAAGGAAATGCTTGCCAGACTTTGCGGCAGGTTCCGGGGGAAGAATCAATATGACTGCATCGTTCCTTTCAGTGGCGGAAAAGACAGCACGTATACCCTCTGGTATATTATACGGAAGTTGAAAATGCGTCCCTTGGTGATCTCCTTTGACCATGGGTTCTACCGCCCCCTTCACCTGGAAAACCGTGAAAGGACCTTAAAGAGGCTTGGATGTGACTTCATCAGTTTCAAGGCAAACTGGAAAATTGTCCGTGAGTTGATGCTGGAATCACTGAAGCGGAAAGGTGATTTCTGCTGGCATTGTCACTGCGGGATATACGCCGGTTCCATGCAGATGGCTGTCAAATACGAGATTCCGCTTATTTTCTGGGGACAGCCGTCGGCGGAATACGGATGCCAGGGCCATACCTATGAAGAGATTGAAGAGATAGATGAGCGTGAGTTCAATCGGTATATCAACCTGGGAATTACGGCGGAGGACATGGTCGGTATGTTGCCCGACTGGGTTGAAAAAAGAGACCTGAGCATGTTTATTTTCCCTGAGTATGAAGACCTTAAGCGTATCGGCTGTGTTTCAGTGCCGCTGGGCAGTTTTATCCCATGGGATACCCGGGTCATAGCAGATACGATCCGTGATGAACTGGGGTGGAAATGGAATGATGTTGAAGGAATTCCCAGGGAATACGGCTGGGAAAAAGTTGAATGCATGTTTCAGGGAATCCGGGATTATTTGAAGTTTATAAAACGGGGATACGGCAGGACAACCCACCTGGTTTCCATTGACATACGGGAGGGGCATAAAAACAGGGACGAAGGCATGGCCCTGGTTGAAGCGTTTGACGGAAAACGGCCGGCCAGCCTGGACCTGTTTCTGGAACTTGTCGGTCTTTCTGAAGATGAATTTAACAGGATTGCCATGAAACATTGTGTGAGCCCATACAAGCACGATCCGTCGAAAACAGAAGAGATGGACCCCCTGTGGGATCAGGATCTGTGGCGCGACCTTCTCGGACTGTCCAAGGGGTAGCTTATGATTGCCATTATTGATTACGGGCTTGGGAACCTGCTCTCGGTATCAAAGGCGTTTGAAACCGTCGCAGGGCCCGGGGAAGTGCTCATAACCCGGAATCCGTCGGATCTGGCATCTGCCAGTCATATCGTCCTGCCCGGTGCCGGTAATTTTAAAACCGGCATAAAGAATCTTGAAAACCTCAAACTGAAAGATGCCCTGGACGTTGAAGTGTTGTCCAACGGGAAGGCGTTTCTGGGCATTTGCCTGGGAATGCAACTCTGTGTGGAATACAGCGAGGAGTTTGGTATCAACAGAGGCCTGGGCTGGATTCCCGGCCATGTAAGAAAATTGCAGGCCGGCGGTTTTTTGCTTCCTCATATAGGATGGAATAATTTTGAAATACAGAGGGACGTTTCTCTTTTGCCAGACTATATGAAAACCCGGGAATTTTACTTTGTCCACAGCTACTGCCTTGAGTGCCCTGATGAATTTGTTGTGGCCTATTGCGACTATGGAGAGAAATTCCCTGCAATTATTCAGAAGGACAATATCCTTGCTGTTCAGTTTCATCCGGAAAAAAGCAGGGAACAGGGCCTTGAGATACTGAAGTATTTTGTAAAGGGAGAAACATGCTCAAATATCGAGTGGTTCCTGTCCTCCTCCTGAAGGAGGGACGGATGATTAAAACCAAACAGTTCGGAGAGCATATCGACACCGGCGATCCGATTTACACCGTAAGGGTGTATGACGCCCAGGGCGCCGATGAAATTGTGCTGCTGGATATATCTGCCACTGTTGAAGGCCGGAAGCAACTGGTGGACATAATTTCCCAGAGTGCCAGACAGTGCTTCATCCCCATCACCGTGGGCGGAGGAATTGCCAGTCTGGAGGATGCCAGGCTGGCCTTCAGCTCAGGGGCTGACAGGGTCTGCGTCTCCACAGCAGCAGTGGAGGAAATCGGCTTTGTCAGAGAGCTGGCCCAAACCTTCGGACGGGCGAATATTGTGGTCTGTATTGATGCGAAACTGGATGAAAAAGGGATTTACAGAGTGTCGAGCCACAGGGCCGGAAACCTGACAGAAATGGAAATTCTGCCCTGGGTGGATCTTGTAGCCGAAAACGGGGCCGGTGAAATTCTTCTCCACTTTGTGGACAGGGACGGCATGATGAACGGATATGACCTGGATCTGCTTAAACAGGTTTGTGAGCGGTCGCCGGTCCCGGTAATGGCATTGGGGGGCGTCGGCCGCCTAAAGGATTTTGAAGATGGTATCCGGATAGGAAAGGCCGCTTCTGTGGCCGGGGCAAGTATTTATCATTTTACGGACCAGAGTCCGGTTAAAGTCCACAGTTATCTTCATAACTGCGGAATCCCGGTATGTCTGGTGTGATCGGCGTTGTACAAGCCGGCGGTGAAATGCTCTTGGAATCAGTACGGTAAAGGGAAGGTTACATATGGGACGGATGTTTGATACCTTGGAAGAGTTGTCTCCGCTGCAGCGCATGATTGTGTCGCCCGGACTGGACAGGGCTTTTGAGAGCATTCAGGAAAAATACAAGGGTATTCATATCCACGAATATCCCACCGGAACACGATGTGAAGACTGGGTGGTGCCTGAAAGCTGGGAAGTGGTGTCCGGTGAATTGAAAGACAGGGAGATGAACGTTATTGCCTCAACCGGGGAGTCTTTTCTTTTTGCGGCACCTTACAGCCTTCCTGTGGAAGGATGGTTCACCAAGCAGGAAATGGCACCCCATGTCACCTTTCGTGAGGACATGCCGGACGCCTATGCGCTGGAGCACAGAAACGCTTATAATTACAGACTTCAGGACTGGGGTATTACCCTTCCCTACAACAGGTGGAAGCAGCTTCGGGAAGATGAAAAATACTTTGTTCATGTGGATGTGAAACAGGGTAGCGGAACCATGAAGGTGGCCGAGTATTATCGAAAAGGCCGGACGGAAAACCTTATTTGCTTTTGTGCCCATATTGATGAATTGTGTAATGATGATCTCAGCGGCTGTGTGGTGGCCCTGGAGCTGATTGATATAATTGAGGCACTGGAAAATCCGGTGTACTCCTATCAGGTTTTGCTGGCCCCGGAAATGTTCGGCACGCTTTTTATGTGCACAATAACCGGCCCAGGGTTTTGAATACCACCGGGATGTTCAACCTGGAGGCTTTGGGGGCAGGGGAAAAATGGTGCCTGAAAAAGGCCCTGCACAAGGGGGCACTGGTTGAAAAGGTGCTGGCCCAGGCACTGGATAGCCGGGGGATGTCCTATGAGACGGTTGAATTTTTCGACGGCTATGGAAATGATGAGCGCGTGTATGCCTGGCCCACACTGGATATTCCAGGGGTTTCCCTTCAGCGGTTTCCCTTTAACGAGTATCACACCAGTGAAGATACACCGGAAATAATCAATGAATCCTATCTGGAAGATGCCTGTGAGGTCTGCCGTGTCAGCATTGATATTCTGGAGAAGAACTATATTCCGGAATTTGTTAACTCCATTCAACCCTGGCTGACAAAACACGGCCTGTATTTTGACTGGTCTGATGCGCCTGACAATTTTCATAAGCTGAACAATCTGGTTCTGTTCCATCTGAACGGGAAAAGGTCTGTACTGGAACTTGCTGAAATGGCAGATACTGATTTTTTTACCGTTTACCATTATCTTGAAAAGTTTCTCAAAAAGGGAATTATAGAAAAGCGCCCCTCAATTGAGAAGGAGGTAAAATGATCCCATCACTGCCGAAAAGAGAACTCTGTTTCGGAAAGATCGACCATTTACTGCTGATTGGCGGGGGGGCAAGTCTCTACCATCTGGCCAGGCACTGGACAGATAAAGGATACCGTGTTACGGTCTTCAGTGCAAACCGTCACCTGGAAGAGGATGTGCTTAAAGAGGGCTCAACCCTCAAAAAAATATTAAAAGCAGCAGATATTGATTTCAGAAATCCTGAAGATATAAATACGGACCCGGTGTTCAGGAAGGCCGGGGAAAAGAACGGAATGGGGATCGGGTTTGGTGAAACCTGGTCGTTTACCCGCGAAACCGTGGAAAGATTCAGGGGCCGCCTGGTGGATGTAATGGGAATCCGGCTTCCCCAGTACAGGGGCGGCGCCCACTATACGTGGCAGATTCTAAGGGGAAATAAAACCGGAGCGGTCAAACTCCAGTTAATTAATGAGGATATGGTCCAGGGGGAATTTGATTCCGGCGAGATTGTATTTTCAAAGGAGTTCTTTTTTCCCGACACCGTCCGGATACCGGCGGACTACCAAAAAGAGCTTGCTGTCAGGGAATATGAAACATTAAAGGAATTCATGGATAAAGTGGCCGGGGGAGCTTGTTTCCCGCTTGCTTCCGTGCAGGAAGAGTTCAGTATATATTTCCCCCGTCTGCATACCAAGTCCCACGGGTTGATAAACTGGGAGTGGGACACGGAAGATATTGAAAAATTTATCCGGGCATTTGATGAACCCTATCCCGGTGCTTCCACCTATATTAACAACAGGCGGGTGTTTTTGAAAAAAAGCAGGTTTGACTACAGTGACGGGCCGTTTCATCCGTTCCAGCAGGGGATGATATACCGGCTGAATCCCGGAGCTGTATTTATTGCCACCCGGAACGGCACCCTGATCATTCGGCAGGTTCTGGATGAAGACGGTGAGGATGTAATACCCCGGTTGCGGCCGGGAGACCGTTTTTTTACGCCGAGAAAGGAGCTGGAAGCAGCAATGCAGTTCCGGGCGGATTATGACGGAAACGGACTTAAAAAGTGACGGTGACCCGTAAAATGAAGCAGATAAGGAATATGGTGAATGGACGCGATATGGAAAACCTGGCAGCAGGTTAACAAGCTGAGTGAAAATAAAAAAATCGTTCTTTTTGGAAAGTCCGGGGATTGGGCTGTAAAAACAATCAAGCAGATGATGGTTGCTCCCTCTTTTTTCGTGGACAACAGCCCCAACCAGCAGGGGACTGTGTTTAAAGGCGTTGATATTTTTTCACCGGAAAAACTTAAGCAGGAAGAAAAAGAGGGTGTGTATATCATTATAACCACAGGTTCTTTTGCCAGTGTTGTTCCCCAGTTGGAGGAATACGGGTTTGTTCCGGGAAGACACTTCTGCTGCAGCCCGGTAATGAACAGCCTTAAAATCATCAATGACATCCACAGCCATGAGCGCCGGATCATGATTGCCTCTCCGGATCATGAGTTTTATTCGGAAATGGATAATGAAAAGGAAATCGGAGGAGGGATCTACCTTTATGATATCGGCTCCAGAACCTGTAAAAGAAAGGTAAAAGGCAATTTCCACCAGATTGCAAGGGGAAAAGACTGCTTCTATGTGGTTCACCATAATAAGGGCGTTTATGTACTGGATGACGAGATTTGCGTAAGGGAAACCTTTCCCCTGCCACCCAATGCAAAACCCCACGGCATAGCCTATTGTCCCGAGCGGAACCTGATATTCGTGGCTAATTCGGGAACCGACAGTGTCACGATTCATAACGGGGATTCCTATAAACTGGAGGAAACCCTCCATATTTCAGATAAATTTGAAAGGTACGGATTAGAACAGCACCATATAAACGACCTGATGATTCAGGGGGACTCCCTGTTTGTCTCCTGTTTCTCCTTTTCAGGCAACTGGGCCTATGAAACCTTTGACGGCGGTATCATGGAGTATGATTTAAAAGATCTTTCCCTCCGGGGGCGGGTGGTGGAGAACCTGTGGATGCCCCACAGCCCCAACCTGATCAATGGCCGGCTGTGTTTCCTGGACAGCATGCGGGGTGCCTTTCATACAACGGACAAAAAAGTCTCGGGACAGTTCTCCGGTTTCGTGAGGGGACTTGCCTATGACGGCCAGTACTATTTTATAGGCCAGAGTGAGAACCGGTACTTTTTCCGGTTAAACGGTGTATCAAACAATATTTCACTGGATGCCGGATTTTATCTGTTTGATGACGAGACAAAGGCGTCCAAATTTTTCAGCATTCCGAATTTCAGACAGGTGCATGACCTGTATGTGCTGCCCTGATCCCGTTTTTATATAAAAACAACAAAGAATCCGGGAAACAGATTCCCGGCAGGAACCGGATATGAACGAAACAGGTAAAATAAATCAATTCATAGAGGGAAGTTCAATCTATTTACGGGAAGTCAGGGTATCTGATGTGGATGGCGGCTACTACAACTGGCTGAACAACACAAAGATAAACAGGTATCTTGAAACCCGTTATTTCCCACGATCCCGTGAAAGCCTGGTTGACTATGTCAAATCCATGGAAGGAAATTCCGGTCAATTCTTCATGGCCATCTGTCTAAAAGAAGGCCGGTCCCACGTAGGAAATATCAAAATAGGGCCAGTCAGCTGGATCCACCGAACAGCAGATATCGGCATTCTCATCGGCGAGGAATCTGTCTGGGGCAGGGGGGTAGGAACCGAGGCCATTGAACTCGCGGCGGAATTTGCTTTTAACACCCTGAACCTGAATAAGCTCACGGCAGGCTGTTACGAGGTGAACCAGGGGTCTTTTAAGGCCTTTTCAAAAGCTGGTTTTGTAAAGGAGGGGCAGTTAAGGGAGCAGTGGTTTTGTGACGGCAGGTATGTGGATGAATTATTGCTGGGCCTTACCAGGGAAGACTGGCAGGCTCAAGACGGCAAAGATTAGCGGCATGGCCGCAGTGGATTGAATAGATACCCGGGACATAAAGGAAGTGGATAAAGAGCCTGATAATGGAGTTTGAAATTGGCAGCAGGATGATTGGAGAGGGACACCCCTGTTTTATTATTGCAGAGGCTGGGATAAACCATAACGGTGATCTGGATATTGCCGGAAAAATGGTTGATGCCGCTGTGGACTGCGGGGTGGATGCACTTAAATTCCAGACATTCACTGCAAGTGAATTTGTGGGAGACAAGTCAGAGGTTTACACCTATGAAACTCAGGGTAAAAAGGTCAGTGAATCAATGCTGGATATGTTTGCCAGGCATGAATTCCGTGCCGGGGAATGGCGGGAGATAGCGGATTACTGCAGACAGAAGGGGATAATTTTTTTTTCAACACCCCAGGATAGGGATAATCTTGCCCTGTTGAACCGCATCGGGGTGCCGGCCATAAAGGTTGGTTCCGACGACCTGGTTAATCTGCCGCTTATCCGTGCATATGCCGGACACGGGCTTCCCATGATCTTATCAACCGGGATGGGATATCTGGATGAGATAGAGTCAGCCGTCAAGACGGTTTTAGACCAGAATTCAAACCTGGCACTTCTCCACTGCACGTCCCAGTATCCCACGCCTTTACAGGATCTGAACCTGTCGAAAATAACAGAATTGAAGCGGAGGTTCCCAAACACGGTTACCGGTTTTTCAGACCACTCTTCAGGCTGTGAAGCCGCTGTGATGAGTGTGGCCCTGGGGGCAAAGATTTTTGAGAAACACTTTACACTGGACCGCAACATGTACGGGCCGGACCACCGCTTTTCATCGGACCCGGCTGAAATGGCCTCCCTTGTTCGCCGTATCCGTGAGACTGAGACCAGCCTGGGCAGTCCTGAATTATCTCCCACAGAGAAGGAGAAGGATATGCGTAATATCTGCCACCGGACAATCGTCGCTGTAAAGGATATTCAGGAAGGTGAAATCATCAGGCAGGACATGATTGCCCTGAAACGTCCTGCAAAGGGACTTTATCCGAAATATATGGAGAGGCTCGTCGGTCAAAAGGCGGAGGGCTTGATAAAAAAAGGTGAGTACATTAAGCGTCTTTTTACCGGAGAAGATTAAGGATATGCCTCTACCGGTATGGCAAAAGCAGAATGTGAACTCTAATTGACTGGAAAGGTAACCCGGGGATGAAGAAGAGTCAGAACTCCATAGAAAAATGGGAGAGCGTTTTTAAAAAGAACCAGCACACATCCAGGTGGCCCTGGTCTGATTTAATAAGTTATGTGGTAAAATACGGCGGAATCACAGAAGAGGGTGGGAAGGTTCTGGAACTTGGATGCGGAACAGGTGCCAATGTCCCGTTTTTCCTTTCACGCGGCCTGGAGTATTACACGGTTGAGGGCAGTGAATTCGCGGTCAGAACGCTGAAAAAGGAATACCGGGAGATCGAAGACAATTTTGTTTGCGGTGATTTTACGAGGCATATCCCGTTTCAGGGGCCGTTTGATTTGATTGTTGATCGCTCGTCCATTAAACACAACGGAAGGGATGATATCGAACGTACCGTGGAAAGCGTCCATTCATTGTTAAAACCCAATGGGCGGTTTATCGGGATCGACTGGAGTTCAACAGAACATACCTCATTTACAAAAAGTGAGGCAACCACCGGTGATCCATACTTCAGAACCGCCTGTGAACAGGGGAGTCTGAAAAATATTGGCGGGGTGTTTTTCTTTTCGGAAGAATACCTGCTGGAATTGTTGTCGGATTTTGAAATCCTGTTTTTAGAACATAAAGAGCAAAAAAGGGTGATCCCTTCGGATAATTATAATGAGGCAGGCTGGCTCTTTGTTGCAGGAAAAAACGGCTGACAGGTGCAACCCTGCAAGGGGAATTTACCTGGCGGGTTCGTAATTGTCTAACATATTAGTGTAAATGCATCTGGTGCATTTATTGGGAGAGGTCTGTTATGAAAGAGTGTTCAAAGTGTTGCATCATCGAAACCCAGGATGCGATTCGATTTGATGACAAGGGTGTCTGTAATGTCTGCAATCAAATTGAAGTAAAAAAGAAGTCAATCAACTGGGATGAAAGAAAAAAAGACCTGCACAGGTTATGCGACAAGTTCAGGGGAAAAGGTACATATGACTGCGTCATTCCTTTCAGTGGCGGCAAGGACAGTACCTATCAATTATGGTATGTGGTGACAAAACTTAAAATGAAACCCCTTGTGGTATCATTTGACCATGGTTTTTACCGGCCGAAACATCTCATAAACAGGGAAAGAACCCTGAAGAAGCTGGGTGCGGATTTTATTTCGTTTAAGGCGAACTGGAAAGTCGTCAGGGAACTGATGCTGGAATCTCTGAGGAGAAAGGGTGATTTCTGCTGGTTCTGCCATTGCGGTATCGCTGCCGGAACAATGCAGATTGCCATTCAGTATGGCATTCCCCTTGCGTTCTGGGGACAGCCCAATGCAGAGTATGGCAGTTACGGATACAGTTACGAAGAGATTGAAAAGGTGGATGAAAAACAGTTCAACCGCTATAAGAACCTTGGTATTACAGCCGATGACATGCTGGGAATGCTTCCGGACTGGGTTGAAGCCCGGGATCTGTCCATGTTCCGCTTTCCCAGTTTTGAGGACTGGAAAAGGGTGGGGGTTGTTTCCGTAAGGCTGGGAAGTTTTATACCCTGGGATCCCAGAACCATGGCCCGGACCCTGCAAAAAGAACTCAACTGGGAATTCAGCAAGGTGGAAGGCATTCCTGAGGAGTATGGCTGGGAAAAAGTCGAGTGCATGTTCCAAGGGGTCAGAGACTATTTGAAATATATAAAAAGAGGGTTTGCCAGAACCCGGTTTTTAGTTTCAATCGATATCCGTGAAAACAGGATGAAAAAGGCGGAAGCGCTGGAACTTATAAAAAAATATGACGGGTTCAGGCCCAGCAGTCTGGATGTTTTTCTGGAATTGCTGGACTTAACGGAAGAGGAGTTCATGGATATCGCAATGAAGCATTGCGTTGCCCCTTATGTTCATGACCCCTCCAAAACCAAAAAGGCAGATCCCCTTCCGGACCAGGAATTATGGCGGGACATGCTGGGATTAACTTAGAATACCCCTGGTCTGGTATACCGGAGGTTTGGGTGAATTTTCAGCGGCAAGATTGAGAGCAGAGGATGGATAATTTTTCAGAAGATGACTTAGGGGAATTTAAAAAGAAATTTTTAAAGGTGATCGACAATCGTGATAACCGCTTTCATCCCCTTGTCTGGATTCACGGCAGCCCGGAGATCGGAGAAAATGTTTACATCGGCGGGTTTTCAGAGGTAAACGCCAAGGGATCTGAGGTGGTGATCGGTGATAATTGTGACATATCCTCCTTTGTGGCCATCAACACGGCTGATTCCCATAAGGTGTGCATCGGCCTGGCATCGGAAACCGAGAGGGCGCCCATACGGATAGGGAATAATGTGTTTATCGGCTCCCATTCTTTTATCGGCGGCGGCACCTCCATCGGGACTCATTCGGTGGTTGGGGCGGGGACCATTTTATCCGGCCAGGATATTCCCCCTTACTCCCTGGTCTGCGGAAATCCGCCGGTTATCAAGGCCGGCTATTATAAAGACAAAGAAAAGGACGAATGATTTACCATAATCAACCCTGTCTGGGCGCCGCTGAATCCCTTGCGGTTGCAGATATCCTGAATTCCGGGCGGATTGCAACCGGGGATACTGTCAGGGAGTTTGAATCCCGTTTTGCCGGATTTGTGGGGCGGCGTTTCGGTCTGGCGGTGAACTCCGGGTCGACAGCAATACTACTGGCATTGAAAGCGCTGGGAGTCGGCAGAAAAGATGAGGTGATCCTACCCACATATGTGTGCTCTGCCGTCCTGAACGGGATTAGGGCCCTGGGCGGCCTGCCCCGGCTCGTTGATGTCGCCGAGAACAGTGTGAATATTGATATGGAACGGGTTGAAAGAAAAATAACCCGCAGAACACGTTGCGTCATCCTTCCTCACATGTACGGGGTGCCGGCCCCAGTGGACCCTCAGTCACCCTTGGGAATTCCGGTCATTGAAGATTGTGCGCAGTGCTTTGGCATGAGATACCGGGGCAGGGGGATCGGCACTTTCGGTGATATTTCCGTTTTCTCCTTTTATGCCACCAAGTTGATGACCACAGGCCAGGGGGGCATGCTGCTGACAGATGATGCCTCTGTTTATGATTTTCTCCGTGATATCACCGATTATGATTGCCGGAGTGAATACCGGGTGCGGTATAATGTGTCAATGACTGATTTCCAGGCAGCAATGGGACTTGCGCAATTAAACCGGGTAGAGCGTTTTTTTGAAAAGAGGAAACGGATTGCCGATTTTTACAGGTCCGTCCTGGAGTCCGCGGACAGGACCGACCTGCTGACATTTGATGCAAAGGAAAGGATTTGTTACCGGTTTGTATTGGATACGGATGCGCCTGACAGGTGGATCCGTTTTTTTGAGCAACGCGGAATTACCCTTATCAACCCGTTGGAGCGCTACGAACTGCTGCACAGGTACCTGGGCATGGAGCCCGCGGGGTTCCCGAACAGTGAAGGTATAGTTGACAGGACCGTTTCCCTGCCCCTCTATCCGTCATTGGACCAGGAGTCATTGGAGTACATAGGGAAGACAATTAAAGCATACCTGTCGGAGACAAGAGGGCGGGTGCAATGAAAAAAAAGGAGGTCTCCGGCAACAAGTTCCCAAAAAAAGTCGTGAGTATTCATCAGCCGGCCTATCTGCCGTGGCTGGGATATTTTCATAAAATTGCCTCATCTGACATCTTTGTGGTTCTGGATACCACCCAGTTTGAAAAAAACAGCTATATCAACCGGAACAGAATTTTGACCCCCCAGGGACCTGCCTGGCTGACGATTCCGGTGGAAACCAAAGGGAAGTTTAAAACAAACAACCTGACGGAAACCCGGATCTCAAACCGTTCTTTCTGGCAGAAAAAACATTGGCGCTCCATTGAACAGCATTACGGCAAGGCCCCGTTTTTCAGGTCCTATGCACCGAAGCTGCGCAGGTTTTATGACACCCCGTATGAGCGTCTGACCCCGATCTGCTGGGACATGCTGTGCTGTTTTGTGGACATACTGGGGATTTCCACCCGCCTAGTCCTTGCCTCTGAACTGCCGGGCATTCAGGGGACAAAAACCGATCTTCTTGTTGATATCTGCAGTGAACTGGGCGCCTCGGACTATATTTCAGGTGCCTTGGGCAGGGAATATATCCGGGAGGGAAAGTTTGAGGAAAAGGGCATCCGTATCCGCTACCAGGACTATGTACATCCGGATTACCGGCAACCTCTTCCGGGATTCGCTCCAAACCTGTCCGTGCTTGACCTGCTGCTGAATACAGGGCCTGAAAGCCTTGATATTATCATGTCCGGGTAAAAAGGCACGGGATAGGTTTTTTTCAACCGGGATAGCTTTCCATGGCATCAACTATTTTATTACCGCCTTTACCGGATATCAGCCTTTTGGATTGCCTGCTCAGTTCTTCCCTGAGGGTGCTGCTGGACATAAGGCGGTAAATGGTGTCTGACAACTCCCTGATAGAAGAGGGGGAATGAGACCCGGCGTTGATCCCTGCATTGAATTCCTGGATCTTCCGGACACTGTTCTCCTGGTTGGCTGCCGTGACAATGAAAACAGAGGGAATACCGAGGTAGGAAAGCTCCCAGGCCGTGCTCCCGCCTGCAGAAACAGCCATATCCGCACGGGTCATCAGGCCGGCCATATTCCCGGGGTTAACATGGATGCGGCAGTTAAGAGGGGAACAGGTAACCGCCTCCTCTATTGATTTTAAATGGGGGTTTGAAGGGCCGATGACAATATCGACCACGGAAATGTTTTTTGCCGCCGGGATGAGGGCGTGGATCACGGTGAGGGTTGCATTGTCAGGGTCCGATCCGCCCATTGTGACCAGGATGCGGCCGGCTGTTTCCGGGAAAGGACCGGATACAGGTTCCGTCTCTGTAAATTCCCGTCTCAGCAGCGTATATTCATGGCCCAAGAGCAGACGGGTGTTCCGGCTGTGCCGGTAAGAGATCTTATCTGCACCCAGGTTCTGGTTTACTAAGATATCACACCTGTAAAAGGGGAGATGGTTGTAGTCATCCATTAAAAGCAGCCTGATACCGCAGGCCTTTATTGCCTTGTGATATGTTTCATCGAACCGGTATCCGTCGATGACAATCCAGTGGGCGCCGGTCTGCTTTATAATATCTGCCAGAGTGGACAGCTCTTTTTCCATGGGGATGCCCGGGGGCAGGCTGACAATGCCGATTTCCGCCTTCCCGGCTTTTTTTTCCAATGCCGGGGCACGGCAGTCAGAAACAATAACGGCCTTTCCGCCCCTTTTTTCCCAGGTGCAGGCAATGGAGAGGCATCTCATGAAATGTCCGATGCCGATTTCTTCATTTGCATCCGCACGGATAATCAGGGTATTTTTGTTCATCTTTGATTCCTGCCCGGAATAATATCCATCCCGGGCCGTCTGTTTAATATTTCTAGTTTACCGGTCGATATACTCATCATGGCATCCTGAACTAAAATACCCGGCACAGCCCCCCGGGGCAAGTCGTATATTGAAAAATGACCGGATTGCCTATATGTTCATGGGAATTGCTCAATAATAAAAAATAAGAACTTTGAATATGAAATTTAAAAAATCAACGGAATTACTTGAAACTGCCAAAGCACTTATTCCCTCAGCCTCCCAGACCTATAGTAAAAATTATAAGTACTATTGTGAAGGTGCTGCGCCAGCTTTTCTTGAAAGAGGAAACGGGGCTCTGGTCACGGATGTCGACGGAAATCAATATCTTGATTTTATTCTTGGCCTGGGGCCTGTAACCATCGGATACAACAATCCGGAAATCAACGGGGCTATTGTGCGGCAGCTTGAAAAGGGGATTTCATTTTCACAACCCCATCCTCTGGAAGTCCGGCTTGCTGAAAAAATAGTTGAAATCGTGCCCTGCGCCGAGATGGTAAAGTTTCTAAAAAACGGGTCCGATGCCACGGCTGCTGCCGTAAGGCTTGCCCGCGCCTATACGGGAAGAGATCTGGTTTTCTGTTCCGGTTACCACGGGTTCCACGACTGGTATGTGGGAGCCACAGTCAATAACCGGGGAGTGCCGGACGCTGTGGCCGGTTTGACGAAAACATTTCCGTATAACCGCATCAGGGAACTGGAACGGCTGTTTGAGGAACACCCGGGACAGGCCGCTTGTGTCGTCATGGAGCCGGTATCCATGGAGATACCTGAAGAGGGATATCTTGAAACGGTACGCAGGCTTTGTGATGAGAATGGGGCGGTTCTGGTGTTTGATGAAGTCGTCACCGGGTTCAGGGTCGCCATGGGCGGTGCCCAGGAGTACTACGGGGTAACCCCGGATCTTTGCACTATGGGGAAAGGGATTGCCAACGGCATGCCGCTTTCACTGGTCGCAGGCAAAAAAGAAATCATGTCGGTGATCGACAGCGGCGCCTTTGTGTCCACCACCTTTGGCGGGGAAACCCTGTCACTTGCTGCAGCACTTGCAACCATTGAAATTATGGAGCGGGAGAATTACATCCGTCATATCTGGCATCTGGGGCAACTATGGCTGGATAAGGTTGGCAAGCTGATCAGGGAACATAAGCTTTCCTGCGTGGTCGGGACCTGCGGCCTTCCGCCCCACTCAGGTATTGAATTCAAAACACACGGCAACATCCTGCCAACGGACTGGCGCTCCCTTTTCATCGAATCAATGGTTGCCGGTTCCATACTGTCCATGGGAGTGAATAATTTCTCACTGGCCCATTCCGAGCAGGATGTTGATTTATTTGTAAATGCGGTTTCAAAGGCATTCACGCGCTTTCAGGAGGCCTTATCCTCAGGCAGCGCGGATCACCTTTTAACCGGTAAAAAATTTGTTCCGATTTTTGCCCGCAACGGAGGGGAGAATACATAATGATATCCATAGATAAGAAAAAAATTGGTAAGGGGCATCCGGTATTCATCGTTTTTGAAGCCGGCCCGACCCACGACGGCCTTGAATCGGCAAAGGGATTGGCAAAACTTGCGGCTGAAGCAGGGGCGGATGCAGTGAAATTCCAGGTACTGGATCCTGAGCGCCTTGTGCCGGATCCGTCCCAGCAGTTTTCCTACAGCATATTGGTGGATAAAATTACCGGAGAGCAAAAAGAGGTGTCCGAACCCCTCCTGGATATTCTCCGGCGCCGGTACCTCACAAAGGATGAATGGCGTGAGCTGAAGGCCTATTGTGATGCCCTGGGCATTACTTTTTTCTCCACAGCCACCTTTGTGGACGAGGTGGACTTTTTAAAAGACCTGGGATGCGACACCATAAAAGTCTGTTCCGGTGATGTGAACCATCTGTCATTTATACGATATTGCGCGGAAACCGGAATGGTCATTCAGCTGGACACCGGCAACGCCACTATAGGAGAGATTGAGCGTGCCGTGGATGAAGTTCTGGCAACCGGTAATGATCGTATTATCATTCACAACTGCCCGTCCGGGTATCCGGCAAGACTGGAGAGTATCAACCTGAACCTGATTCCCACCCTGAGCCATATGTTCGGCTGTCCGGTTGCATTTTCAGATCACACCCCGGGATGGGATATGGATATCGCCGCCATTGCGCTGGGGGCGAACATGGTGGAGAAAACCATTACCCTGGACCGGACCACCCCCAGTGTGGAGCATTTGTTCTCCATTGAACCGGAAGATATGAAGCGGTTTGTCGGTTCGGTCAGGGATCTTGAGGTTGCACTGGGCCGGAACCGGAAAATAATTTCACCGGAAGAGCGCAAAGGCGGGGTGGGCGCCCGGAGAAGCATTGTCCTGGCCAGGGATGTCAGGGAGGGGGAGTTGATAACGGCGGAGAATATTGATTTTGTAAGACCGGGGACGGGAATGCCCCCGGATATGGCCGATACCCTCATGGGAAAGCGGTTCTCCGGTAAAAAAAGGAAAGGGGAACAGCTTGGTTGGGGGGATTTTTCATGAGCTGCATCGCCATTATACCGGCAAGAGGGGGGTCAAAACGGCTGCCCAGGAAAAATATCCTGGAATTCAACGGTAAACCCATGTTCCACTACTCTGTTGAAGCTGCAGAAAAAAGCGGCATCTTTGACAGGATCGTCGTATCCACCGAAGACCCGGAAATTATAGAGAGTGCCGCCGGAATGGGCTGTGAGGTTCACAGGCGCAGCCCCCATCTGGCAACAGACACCGCCCGTGTCGTTCATGTCCTCAAAGACGTGCTGGCGCAGTATTTAAAAGACGGCGTGGCCTATGATACCTTTTGCTGCCTTTACGCCACATCTCCCCTGCGGACAAGCCGGGATATTACCGGTTCCTGGGATTTGATGCGGGAGAAAAAAGCGGATTACTGCATGAGCATGACAGAGTTTGAGATGGATCCTTTTTTTGCCTTTAATGCATATGAAAACGGATTCATAGAGAGGCGGTGGAAGGAGATGGCTGATACCCCTCCTGATAAACGCCCGGCCCTGCTGGTGGATAACGGGTCCATATACTGGGCAAAAACGGCAATGTTCATGGAGTCGGGAGAACTGCACGGGCAAAACACCGTTGGGTATGAGATGCCCAGATGGCGGTCCGTGGATATTGACACCCTGACTGATTTTAAAATGGCGGAATTTTTTTCAAAGGAATTTTCAGATGCCTGATCCGGGTATGAAACATCTGGTTGTCGGGGCAGGCTCCATCGGGAAACGCCATGCCGGGATTTTAATGAAAAACGGGAAGGACGTGGCTGCAGTGGACCCCTATGCCTCTGGACAACTTGATTTCCCCGTGCTTGAAACCCTGAAGGAGGGCCTTGAATGGGATCCTGATATGGTATGGCTGTGCAGCCCCACTGAACTGCATGCCGAGCAGGCATGCGAAGTTATCAGGGCAGGGGTGCCCCTGTTCATTGAAAAGCCTTTGGCCCACACCATAGAAGCCGCGTTTAAAATCAAACAGGCATTTCTGGACCGGCGTCAAAAGCCGCCGGTATGGGTCGGGTGCAATATGAGGTATCACCCGGCCGTTATCAGACTTAAAAACAGCCTGGATAACGGACGTATCGGCAGGCCGCTGATTTTCCGGATTCATTTTTCCCATTGGCTGCCGAATATGCGCCCGGGTACTGATTACAGGAATACCTATGCGGCAGGGAAGACCGGGGGGGGCATCATTCTTGACGATATTCATGATATTGATCTTGCCCTGTGGTTTGCCGGTGAAGTTAAATCTGCAGCAGGCCTGGCCGGACACAGCGGGATGCTGGATATGGCAGCCGAAGATATTGCCGGATTCTCCCTCAAACACAAAAACGGGGCATTTACCCACCTTCATATGGATTTTTTGAGAAAGGATAAAAGCCGGGGGATTGAGGTTA
>JAKSAX010000546.1 GCA_022361395.1 Desulfobacterales bacterium
GATATCTGAAAGATACGCTTCAAGAACCGCAGACCGGGTGCTGGCAGGCATGCTGGGCCCGGTTACCTGTATTATTCAGCTTGAGATGGGGTTTGGATATGCGCTGGATGAAAAACGGCTTGAAAGAGCTGTTTACCTGGTCACCCGGAAAATACCGCTGCTGGGGTGCTGTTTTGTTCCAAATCCCTTCCGTCCCTGCTTTCAAAGGCTCGGGGGTGATGAAATCCCCTTTTGCCTGGTTCCGGACCGGGAGAGGTTCGAGCGGGTCAAACATGAGCGCATGGATTTTTTTAACGGCCCCCAGATTGACACCTGCCTTTACCGGTCCTCCATGGAAGACCGGTTTTTGATTAAAGTGTCGCACCTGGTCTGTGATGCCGCCGGTGTAAAGGAAATCGCCGGAGAGTTATCAAACATCTATAACCGCCTAAAGGATGAACCGTCGTTCGAACCTAAACCTGATCCTGAGGATTACCGGGGATTCTGGCAGATCCTCCGGCAGATTCCCTGGTATGCCGTGCCCGGAATTATCAAAAATTATTTTCGGGAAATCATTGGGTCGAAAATCCCGGGTCAGAGTCATGTTCTTCCCGTGCGGAAGGTGTCTGATGATAAGATGCGGTTTTTCACAAGAGATATTGACGGTGTGACATTCGCCCGTGTTTATGCATATGCCAAAGAAAGAGGGGCCACCATAAACGATGTGCTGACCACGGCAATAATCCGGGCCTTGTCAAAAACCGGAAATCTGACTGATGATAAGGTGTTACGGCTTGGCATGGCAATTGACCTGCGAAGATACCTGCCCGGGAAAAAAGCTCGGTCCATCGCCAATTTCTCAGCATTTGAACTTTTTAACTACGGAAACCATGTTGAAAAGGATTTTGCATCAACCCTTCGCCGGGTGACTGAAAAGATAAACAAGAGAAAATCATCATGGCTGGGTTTGAGTACCTTTGTGTCGACTTACCCCGTGCTCTGGAGCCTGCCGTTTTTCGTCCTGAAGGCTGCCGGACGCAAGGGATGGGAAGTAAAGGCCAGAAGCCCGAATTCCTTTGACTGGCTGACCAATATGGGGGTGATACCCAAAGACCAGGTGAATTTTGGCGGGCACCCGTCATCCGCCTGGCTGCTGGTACCGGGGTGCGTTCTGCCCATGCTGTTTTTCGGATGCAGCAGCTATAACGGCAGATTAACATTCAGCTGGAGTATTGGCCCGGATGAATCCAACAGGGAGGTAACCCGCGCCTTTTTTGATCTTGTGGTATCGGAACTGGCATCAATCGCCGGTTGATCCTGGAAATATCAGGTATTTACGATGCGGGTTCACCGGTTTTTAAAACGGCCAGGCCAGCGGGATAAGCAGGGAGGCCATGGTCACCACCAGAAGGTTGAGGGGAAGGCCGAGCTTCAGGTAATCCGGGAAATGGTAGCCGCCCGGGCCGTATACCAGGAGGTTGGTCTGGTAGCCGATGGGGGTGGCAAAACAGGCGCTGGCACCGAAGCAGATGCCCATGATAAAGGGTTTGGGATTGACACCCAGGGAGACGGCGGTTGAGGCGGCAATGGGCAGGAGCAGGACAGCTGTGGCATTGTTGCTGAGGATGTGGGTGGAGATGCTGGCCAGCAGGATCATGCCGGTTAAAACCAGGCCCGGCCCCATGCCTGAGAACAGGTCAAGGAAAAGCCCTGCGTACAGGGGGGTGGCACCGGTTTTTTCCATGGCCGTGCCAAGGGCAATGGTGGCAATGATGAGAAGCAGGACCTCGGGTTCCAGGGCGCGGTAAGCGTCTTTAAGGCTCAGGCAGTGGGTAAGGGTCATGAGAAAGACCCCGGTGATGGCGCAGATCATGATGTCTGCCAGGCCCAGGGTGGCGGCCAGGACCACGCCGGTGAAAATTCCGGCTGCCATTCTGGCCTTTTCCTTGTCAATCAGGGCATGGTGGATATCTTCGATGATGATGAAATCCATGCTCTTTCTGATCTGGCCGAGTTTGTGCCTGGGGCATCTGACCAGGATGATATCCCCGATTTTCAGCCTGATGCTTTTGATTTTTCTGTAGGAGTAATGGGTGCGGCGGCTTCTGATGGCAATGATCTGGACTTCGGGATCGTTTTTCAGTTCCGTGGACAGGAGGGGCTCTTTGAGCATGCCGGACATGGGCGGTACGATCAGCTCTATGATGAGGTCGTCTTTGAGGCCCGGTCCCAGGTTGAGTTCCTCTTCCCCGTGGGCAGGGAGCAGGGTGGCTTTTTTCAGGCAGGCCACCAGGTCCTCGGCAGACCCCTTGGCCAGGAGGATATCGTCCCGGCGAATGGTAATGGGGGTTCTGGAGGGGTCTAGGATATTACCATTCCTGAACACTTCAATGATGTTGAGGCCGAGTTCGGATTCCCCGTACCCGATAATATCGGTTTTCCCGATCAGGGGGCTTTGTGAGGGAACGATAAGCTCTGCTATATAGCGTTTCTCGCTGGCCTGGTTGATTTCGCATACCGGCCCCATTCTCCGGGGCATGATCCGTCCGGAAAAGACCATGAGAAACCCGAGGCCGGCCACGGCAATGGGAACCCCGACAACACCCAGTTCAAACATGGACAGGGGAGGGTATCCATAGGCCGTGGAAAGGTCGCTGACAATCAGGTTGGTTGAGGTGCCGATCAGGGTGCAGGTGCCGGCCAGGATTGAGACATAGGACATGGGGATGAGCAGGGTGGAGGGAGAAAAATTGCACTGGCAACTCAGGCCCATGACAATGGGGATAAAAAGCACCACCACAGGGGTGTTGTTGATAAAAGCGGATGCCAGGCCCACGGTAACGAGGATGATGACAAAGGCGTAGCGCCGGTTGGATCTGGACAGGTTAAGCACCAGCTCCGTGACAATTCCTGCTGCCCCGGTCCGGATCAC
>JAKSAX010000547.1 GCA_022361395.1 Desulfobacterales bacterium
AGAATGGCCTGGGCCTGAAGGGCGGAAAGCTCAAAGTTTTCCATGAGGCCGGATTTGGCTTCTTCCGGGGAGCGGGAGGCACGGATCAGGGCCACCACTTCATCCAGGTTATCCAGGGCGATTTTCAACCCTTCCAGGATATGGGCCCGTTCTTCGGCTTTCCGCAGGTCATAACGTGTTCTGCGGACAATCACATTTATCCTGTGAACGATAAAATGGTTGAGAATCTCTTTTAAGCTTAAAAGTTCCGGCCGGTTGTTGACAACCGCCAGAAAAATAATCCCGAAACTGGTCTGAAGATTGGTATGCTTATACAATTGGTTGATCACCACTTCGGCGATCTGATCCCGTTTCAGCCCCACCGCAATCCGCATACCGTCACGGTCGGATTCATCCCGGACAAAAGAGGCTCCGGTGATGACTTTGTCCCGCATGAGTTCGGCTATTTTTTCAACCACCTTGGCCTTGTTAACCTGATACGGAAGCTCGGTGACCACAATGGTCTCCTGACCGCTTTTTTTGTTCTCCTCCACCTCAACCTTGGCACGCAGGGTGATGATGCCCCGTCCGCCGTCATAGGCTTCAAATATACCCTTGGAGCCGTAAATATGGCCATAGGTGGGAAAATCAGGACCGGGAATATATTCCATCAGCCCCCGGGTATCCAAATCAGGATTATCGATAAGCGCCTTTAAGCCTTCAATAACCTCATTGATATTATGGGGGGGGATATTGGTTGTCATGCCCACGGCAATACCGGAAGACCCGTTCACCAGAAGGGCGGGGAACTTTGTGGGCAGTACTGCCGGTTCATCCAGGGTTTCATCGTAGTTGGGAATAAAATCAACGGTTTCTTTTTCCAGGTCGGCCAGCATCTGGTGGGAAAGCTTGCGCATGCGGATTTCCGTATAACGCATGGCTGCCGGGGAATCCCCGTCCACAGATCCGAAGTTACCCTGGCCGTCCACCAGCATATAGCGCAGGGAAAAATCCTGGGCCATGCGGACAATGGTATCATAGACCGCGGAATCACCGTGGGGGTGATACTTACCGATAACATCACCGACAATACGGGCGGATTTTTTATAGGGTTTGTTCCAGTCGTTGCGCAATTGCTGCATGGCATAGAGCACACGCCTGTGGACCGGTTTCAACCCGTCCCGGACATCGGGCAGGGCCCGTCCGATGATGACACTCATGGCATACTCGAGATAGGATTGTCTCATTTCCTTCTCGATACTGGTCACGTTGCTTTCGTCTTGAATCATCCTCGATTACTACTCCCAATTGAAGTTTTCATCTACCCTTTGCCGGGTTCCACCATGGACTGGAAACTTGAAAAATAAATATCGGCAAGGGTTAAAAACAGGGTGGCGATCAAAGGTCCGTAAATAATGCCTAAAATTCCATAGGCCTTTAAACCGCCGATAATTGCAAAAAAAACGATGAGGGGGTGCATGGACACCCTGTCCCCCACCACTTTAGGTTTAAACAGATACTCAATGCCCCAGGACAGAATCCCGTAAAACACAAGGATAAAGATACCTATCCCAAGGCTGTTTTTCAACAAAAAAAACAGGGCTGTCGGCACGAGTACAACACCGATTCCCACAATGGGCAGAAAGGCTAAAAAGCCCATGATCACCCCCCATAAAAACGGGGAATTCAGGCCCAGGAATAAGAAGAGAATCCCGCCGGCGCACCCCTGGATCAATCCGCCCAGTCCGTTTCCTATCAGCACGGCCCCGGCCATGTCGTTGAACTTTTCGTAAAGCTCTTTGTCATGCTCGTCCCTCAGGGGTGACAGGTCGTACAGATACTGGATGAACCTGTCTCCGTCCATAAGCATGTAAAAGACAACCAGGAGCATGAGGCAGAAATAAAAGATCAGGTTCACCAGGTTTGAGGTGATGAACCTGGCCTGCTGGAACAGGGAAAACCCAAGGGTTCTGCTCAGATCTGCCACCGGTGCGATGAGTTCATTCCAGGACACGGTCCTTTCAATACCGGCCTTAGCCAGGAGGAGGTTAAGCCTTTCCAGGGCCCGGGTGTTTTCAAGCAGGTTGATCAGCTGGTTTGAAAACACTGCATCCTTGGCCATATTGTACAGGCCCAGCGCCTCTTTGGACAAGATACCCACAAAGAAGACCACGGGAATAAAGACCACGAAAAAAATTGCCGTACAGGTGAGAACCGAGGCGAGTTTCGGGGAAAACCGCGGGATAAGGCTTTTGTACACCGGCTTGAAGATCCCGGTGATCACAATGCCCAATACAATACTGGCAAAAAACGGGGCAATAAGTTTGCCCACAAGGAAAATAGAGATGCAGAACAGCGCCAGGAAAAAAAAGAACACTGCCCGCTGAAAAATATTCTGCTCCAATTAATCACCAATATAAGGAAATGGGGTAAAATACTGCTGATACTATAAAAAAGATCAGGCTCAAAAAATCAGGTAAAGCCGTAGCATGCAAACTGCACGGCTACGGCTTTACGCTATAACGAAAGGAATACTAAGGCGTTAGCTGCTGACAATCCCCAGCGCCGCCATTACAAGCATGATCTCAAAGATGATGACCTGGGTCCAGCTTTCAAAAAAATGGTAAACAATACCGCCGCCGACAATGGCGGGAACGGCCGTGTAGATCAGTATACCTAATTTACGGGGAATATCCATAATGAAAACACCTCTTTATTCAATTCATTTTCAATCGTTTACGCGTTTAAAATGCCTCAGGGAGTATTACCATTTTAGGCCTTTCAAGTAAAGCGTAAACTTAAGGGCTTAAGGGTTAGCGTTCGATGATCATTGCCATGCCCATACCACCGCCGATACACATGGAAATCAGGCCGGTGTTATAGTCTTTTCTTTTCATCTGGTGGATGGCGGTTACCATCTGCCTGGCACCTGTACAGCCTATGGGATGCCCGATGGAAACACCTGATCCCAGTTCATTGGGTTTTTCCACAGCAATGTCAAGTTCCCTCATGCAGCCGATGGCCTGGGCTGCAAATGCCTCGTTCAATTCGATCATGTCAATGTCACCGATGGTCATGCCGGCCTGTTTCAAGGCTTTTCTGACAGCAGGTACAGGTCCCAGTCCCATATACGCCGGATCAAGACCGCCGGCGGCAAAACTCTTCACCTTGGCCAGCTTTTCAAGGCCCAGTTCATCAGCCTTGGCTTCAGACATCATCAGTACTGCGGCAGCCCCGTCATTGATACCGGAAGCATTCCCGGCGGTTACGCTGCCGTCTTTCTTAAAGGCAGGTCTCAGTCTGGCCATTTTCTCCATGCTGGTTTCCATGGGACGTTCATCCGTGTCCACAATAATGTCCCCTTTACGGTGACGGATGGTCACGGGAACGATTTCCCCGGCAAAGGTGCCGTCCTGGACAGCCCCATAGGCCCTGTTATGGCTGAGAACGGCCAGTTCATCCTGCTCTTCACGGGAGATCCCGTATTTTTCCACGATATTTTCCGCAGTCATACCCATGTGATATCCGTAAAAGATTTCATAGAGGCCGTCGTAAACCATAAGGTCATGGACAGGTCCCTGACCGGTAAGTTCCATGCGGTGTCCCCACCTGGCCTTCATCAATGCCATGGGCGCATTACTCATGCTCTCCTGGCCGCCGGCAATGATGACATCCGCCTGTTCCGTCATAATGGCCTGGGCACCAAGGGCAAGGGCTTTAAGACCGGAGCCGCAGATCTTGTTGATGGTAAAGGCGGCACTCTGGCGGGAGATACCCGCGCTGATCATGGCCTGGCGGGCGGTGTTCTGGCCCTGCCCTGCCTGGAGTACATTCCCCATGATGACTTCATCAACAAAAACATCATTAAGATCCTCTGCGTAATCGTATCCTTTTTTCTCAAGGTCGATCATTCCCTGGTCTTTCAGGGTCTCAGGGGAAAACTCAGCCTGGGCGGCATCCACGGCAGGTTTCAGACCGGCCCGTTTAAGCACGTCTTTCATGACATAGGTTCCGAGATCGACAACAGGAACATTCTTCAAAGAACCGCCAAAGGATCCCACTGGTGTTCTGACTCCGCTGACAATGACTACATCTTGCATGTAACACCTCCAAATATGTTTGATTTTTCTTTAGCGAACAGTTAAGTTTCTTACATAGGCTCCATAGCAGAGCCCCCCAAAAAATACAAGGAAAACCCTGGGTAATTTCAGGTGAACCGGGATCATTTTTTTATTTTTATTTAGGGTAGTTATGATGCCGCCCGGTTTCTCCTGGAATAGGGCGCCCTGCAGTTTATTTACAGATATCCGATCCAAAGGAAAACCAGATGTGCCTGATTCTGTTTGGTATTGACACAAGTCCCGAGTTCCCGCTGATCCTGGCTGCCAACCGGGACGAATTTTATGACCGCCCCACCCGGGCCATGGAATTCTGGCCCGACCGCCCGGATATTCTTGCCGGTAAAGATCTTCAGGCCGGAGGGACCTGGATGGGCATCAGCAGGCAGGGCAGGTTTGCCGCCCTGACCAACTACCGGGATCTGAGCAACCTTAAGCCCGATGCCCCTTCCAGAGGGGAGCTCATTCTCCGGGTCCTGGAATACATGGGCTCCGTTCCTGAAGCCCTAAAGGACCTGGATGAAACCGCGAACAGGTACAACGGATTCAACCTTCTGGCCGGAGAGGCCGGACAGGTCTTCTGTTACTCCAACCGGAACAGGACCCGCACCCGTGTTAACCCCGGTATCCACGGTCTGAGCAACCATCTGATTGATACCCCTTGGCCCAAGGTTGCCAACGGAAAAACGCAGTTTAAATCCGTTGTTGATGCAGATCCTGCAGATAATGACGGTCTGTTTAAACTTCTCACGGACACCACCCGGCCTGACGATTCCCACCTGCCCAGCACCGGTATCGGGCTTGAATGGGAGAGAATCCTGTCCCCCCTGTTTATCCAGAGTCCCACGTACGGGACCCGGTCCTCCACCCTGATGCGGGTCAGCAGGAGCGGTGAGATCCAGGTGGTTGAACGGACCTTTGGAAATTCGCCCCGGGAGATTGAAGACCGGAAGTTTTCACTGTATCCGCCCGGCCCCTGACTTTTCCATGGACTTCAAATTAAATTTCAAGATTGACAAACAATGATTTTACCCCAAGAATAGTGTTCATTGATAAGATGCTGAATTCCAATTGAAACGTCCAAGGATACCCAATGAAAACCGATGTTGTTGTTGCCGGATGGGGCCAGGTAACCCAGTCCAAAACCCTGAACACTCCCCCTGAAGATCCCATGGGCCTGATGGTGCAGGCCTCCAGATCTGCAGCAAATATTCTGAAAGATCCGGCGCATCTTGCTGAGGCTGACGGCATCCTTGTGGTAAAAAGCCTGAGCGCCCATTATGAAAACCCGGCAGAGGAACTGGCCGGACGTATCCATGCCACCCCCGGGTTCCTGTTTGAATCACGCATCGGCGGCAACTCCCCCCAGACCCTGATCAACAGGGCAGCCGGCATGATCGCCAGAAAAGAACTGAACATGGCCCTGGTGGTGGGTGCGGAAGCCTATGTCCCGAGAACCGATTCAGCTGAAAAATTAGACAGCGCCTTATTGCAGGGAATCCCGGAGGATTATACCGGGGATGACGTATCCGGTGTCACCCCCCTTGAGGCCCGCTACGGCATTGAACATCCCATGCAGGGCTTTCCTCTTTTTGAAACAGCCCTGTGGGCGGCATCAGGCAAAAAAATATCCCCGTATTTAGAACATGTGGCAGATTTCTGGTCAAAGTTCAGCCTGGTGGCCCGGAACCACCCCCATGCCTGGTGCAGGCAGCCCAAAACCCCGGAGGAAATCCTCACCCCTTCGCAGCGGAACAGGCCCATTGCCTTTCCCTATACCAAATTCATGAACGCCTTTATCACCGTTGACCAGGGTGCTGCCGTCATCCTGATGTCAGCGGACTATGCCCGTTCCCACGGGCCGGCCAAGGGGAAACCCGTATATTTTTGCGGGGGCGGCTATTCAGAGGACCGACAGCCCTACATGATCCAGAAGACCGATTTCACCTCAAGCCCCCCCCTGAAGGCAGCAGTGGACAAGGCCCTGGACCGGTCAGGCATCCCCCTGTCTGACATTGACAGCTTTGACATTTACTCCTGCTTTCCCTGCGCTGTATCCATTGCAAAAAAAATGATGGGACTTCGGGATGATGATCCCCGCGCCATGACCCTCACCGGGGGTTTAGGATTTTTCGGCGGTCCGGGCAATAACTACAATCTCCACGCAATAGCCACCCTGTGTGAGCGGATCTCCTCCGGCAAGGCCACCACCGGCCTGACCACGGCCCTTGGCTGGTTTATGCAAAAACACGCCGCAGGCATCTACAGCGCCCTGCCCCCGAAAAACAACCTTAACGTCATGGATATCGAGGACCGCAACGATTACCTGGCAGGTCCGGAACCCATAGAAACAGATCCCAATCCCTCAGGTACCGGCACCATCGAGACTTACACCATCATCTACAACCGTGACCAGACCCCGGCCTATGCCGTCATTTACGGCAGAACGGGAAAAAATCTGAGATTCATCGCAAGGACACCTGAAAACAGGGAAATCTTTCAAACCCTGGCAGAAAAAAACATGGTCGGAAAAATGGTAACTATAGAAAATGATCCCAAAACAAACCTGACCATAGCAAGATTTAAATGAGGCTGCCGGATCTGACAACCTCACATCCCCGGCAGGCAAGGTAAAAACTCTCTGTCAAATTCTTGACGAAAATGGAGTTAAACAACCATTCCCGGTTGGAGATTTCAGTTGAAATCCCTATACAACAGGGAATATCACGCCCCGGTATATAATTTGCTTTAACTATTTTAGTATTTAAAACAGAACCGACTATACGGAGGTGAAGCCATGTCTGATTCACGGTTGTTCGGATATACGTCGAGAATGATCGCCAGGTCCCTGGATGTATCTGCCAGGCGCCACAATCTAATCGCCAGCAACATCGCCAATATGGACACCATCGGGTATACCCCCAAGGACCTTGACTTTAATCAGGCGCTTATGCGGGCCATGGGAGAAAAAAAGCCGGATTACCTGGAAAAAACACATCCTGACCACCTCTCCCCTTTTGAGGACAAGCCCTTTGCCATGAACGGGGATGAAAGTGAAGATGTGGATATCTACCATCTCGATTCGGTTAACATTGACACAGAGATGATGCATCTCATGGAAAACAATACAAAGTACCGAAGCGTGATCGAGATGAAACTGCGTAAATCAACCATCACGAACTATGCCATTGACGAAGGCGGAAAATAGGCTGTCTATTCCTGTTTAATCCACCCTCATCAGATCAAGGCTGTGATATTATTAAATATAATTCTTCCCATTCTAAATTGCAGTATATTCAGGAAGTAATCATAACAGGGCTTTAAACCGGGGGAAGGAGGGTGCGCCGGTTGTATTGGATCTTTTTCCTGAAGGCTTCGCCAAAAGAGCGAAACTTGACTAATAGAAGGAAAAACCCTATTCTTTAATTAAGACCTCATTTCACAAATTCTGCCAAGTTCTGCCCGGATAAGAGCCTGGATTAACATAAAAAAACCGGGAACCACCCCTTCAACAGGAGGGACCTATGAAGCGATGTGAATCGTGCGGACAAATTGTGGCCCAGCAAATTACGACCTGTCCGGCCTGCGGCAGCCGGCTGGTGGCCGGAATGACCTCTGTCGATGATTACAGGATCCAGCACATTATCCATGAAGGCCGGTCCTCACTGGTCTGCCGCGCCATTAAAGAGGGGCATAAAAAACCGGTAACCATACGCCTGTTTACAGATCAGTCCGGGGTGGATAAGGCCATTGCACAGCGCCTTGAAAAAGAGCTGGAAACCCTGGCTAAACTGCCTGAGGAACTCTTTGTCCAGCACTATGCCATCAGGCAGAGCAACACAGGCCACTGGTACAGGGTCAGTGAATGGGTGGATGCGGAAAACTGGGGCAGTATCTTTGTGTCAGGCATTCTCAATGACCAGCGGCGAATGGTAACATTGTTTTACAATATCGCCTCTGCACTTAACCTGCTTCATCAGCATGATCATTTCATGCCTTACCTTATTCTGGATGATATTCTCCTGCCGAAAAAAAGGACACGGAACCTCTCTGTCAAGATCAACTATAAGCTGTCCAGATTTCTCAATGCCAGGGCCACCCACCACGGTCCCATGCTGAAGAAGCTGCTGGAACACCATCCGGATATTGTCAATGACCGGGCCATTGATTTTCGAACCGGTATCTGGTCTTTGGGAAAAATATTTATTGAACTGTTGACGGCAGATCATAATCTTACGGATTTTTCAGCCAAGGTAGACCAGCTTGAAGGGCTGGATCCCGAACTGGCCGTGTTGATAAAAGTGATGCTGTCCGATGATCCGGATCTGCGCCCCCAGTCCATGGCCAAGGTGGCCTCAACCCTGGCCAGGATTCTGGAACGCCTGCCATCAAAATCCATTTATGCAGCCACCTACAAGAAAAAGCCAAAACTGATCAAAGAGATCACCTGGTTCAAACGCATGGTCATGGTCATGCTGGTGCTCATTATAGGCATTGTCTCTGCCAACACCTTTGTCTACTTCAACAGGGAGCCGGAACAGGGGGATGCCGGGTTCACCCGGATTCTGGAATCCCATACACGGTCCATCGGATTCCTCATGGTGGAGTACTGGCTTGCCCATAAGGACCAGGTTATCTATAAGAACAAGGTTGAAGGCACGGCTTTCCTGGTGGATGAACAGGGCTATATGCTCACCAACCGTCATGTGGCATGCCCCTGGCTGGAAGATCCAGCCCTGTTCCAGATCCGGAACCGGCTCAAGGAAACGGAACTGGAGTTCGGTCACCGGATGTATCTCTGGTTTGAAGGGACAAAGGCCTTTAACCGGCTCCAGGGATTAGGGCAGAGCACGGACCTGGCAGATGACTACTACCTGGAAGGGGCATTCCGCTCCACCGGAAAGAGCAATCTTCGCGTTGTCGGCGTTCCCAGGGGGCTGCGCCAGGCCGGCGACCGGCTTCACCTTCCCTTTCAACATGATTTTGCCGTATTGAAGATCGACACCCTTCCCGAAGACATTCTCCCACTGCCCCTGGAGACCCGTCAGGACCCCAGGGATATCCGGCGGCTGTCCCCCGTGATCATCATGGGGTTCCCCCTGGGCAGCCGGACCCAGGATGAACGTATCAACCCCAGTATCACCCGGGGCCATGTCAGGCGGACCTCCAAGGAACTCATCCAGGTGGATTCATCCATTTACAAGGGGAACAGCGGCGGGCCTGCCGTCAATGCCCAGGGCAGGGTTATCGGCATTGCATCGGGGGTGATCACGGATCAGCCATCGGGCCAGATCCCTTTGCGCACCCCTTTGTCGGACTTCGGCCTGGTGCTTCCCATCTCCAGGCCCGCCGACTTTGTGGAGAGTCTCAAAGCCGGCAAGCCCAAGTGGAACGGACTGCTTGACTTTACCCTTGAGAAAAAACTGGACCAGGTGCTCAGCCTTGCCAATGCCCATGACTATAAAGGGGCTGCAGCGTTGGCCCGGGCCCTGTTAAAAAACAGCCAGGATCCCGCATTGGTCTTCACCACAGCCCTCCTGGACTTCTGCAACGGCAATCTTGGAGCCAGCCGGAAGCTGTTTACCCGCCTGATCTCAATTGAGGGGGAAAACATGGTTGCCAGGCTGATGCTGTTCATCATTGACTGGCTGAATGATGAAGACCAAAGCCGCAGCCTGACCAGAGACCTGTTTTCCGTTTCCTGGCAGCATCCGGATGAATTTTCAGGATATCTGGCCCGGGTTCTTAAAGCAGGCCGGAGAATGGATCCCGGTTACGTGGAATACGAAAACCAGGCTGAAAAAGCGTGGCGTTCCTTTGTGGAGGGGCTGATCCTGGAAAAAAACAATGATTTTGCCCGGGCCCTGGGGGCTTACAAAGGGGTCGTCATGACTGCAGGCGCCAATGACCACCTTTACTTTATGGCATTTTCCAGGCTGAACAGGCTCCTGGATAAAAAACAGGCCTTTGCCGAAGACAGAGAAGAACATAGCCGCAGCCAGCAGGCCCTGTGGGATCAGGCCCTGAAGAACAGGACCACGGCAAAGGAAGAGTATAACAAGGCCGTGGCCCTTATCCAGGAGTTTGAATCCCCTGCAACCTCCCATGAGAAAAAGGTATCAGCCTATGAGCAGCTTCAGGCACTTGCCCCTGATAACCGGACCATCCTGGGCCGGGTGGCCTTTTACCATGCCAACCAGTCGGAATGGGAGAAATCCTTATCCTTTATTGATCAGTATTTTGAAACAAGGGCCAGGGAGACCTCTCTGAGCCTGAGCCTCGGGCTTCTCAAAGGGCAGATACTAAAGATTACCGGCAATATGGACGATGCCCGCAAGCAGCTGACCCGATTCCAGAATCAGACGGACAATCCATGGTACGGCATCATCACCAGACAACTGCTGAAAGGACCAAATGAAGCAGACCTTACCAAGCTGGCAGCCAATTCTCCGGCCAAACTCATTACCCTGCATACGGCCCTGGGGCTGGATGCCGAAGGTAACCAAAACAGGGAGACGGCTGCCCGTCATTACAGGGAAGCCCTGGGAACCTACCTGGATTCATGGAATGAGTATGACCTGGCCCGGGCAAGGCTGATCCGGTTCAGGACAAATTAGATTTCTTTAAAGCGAGCCAGGCCTCAAGGCGCTGCTTTACCGTCTTTTCATACCCCCTTTGGGTGGGATAGTAGAAGCGCTCCCCTTCCATGGCCTCGGGCAGATAGGACTGGGGCACATATCCGTCCTTGAAATCATGGGCATATTGATACCCCTTGCCATACCCCATCTCTTTCATCAATCCTGTAGGCGCATTCCTGATATGCATGGGCACGGGCTGGTATCCCCGGTTTTTGACCGCCTCTTTCACCTGCTTGTGGGCGGCATATACAGCATTGCTTTTGGGAGCGGTGGCAAGATAGACTGCTGCCTGGAATAAGGATCCGTCCCCTTCCGGCCTTCCCAGGCGCCGGAAAGAGGCATCGGCATTCATGGCCATGGTCAATGCGCCGGGATCGGCCAGCCCCACATCCTCAGTGGCAAAACGGATCATCCGCCTTAACATGTAATAGGGGTCTTCCCCGCCTGCCAGCATCCGCTCCAGCCAATAGATGGCCGCATCAGGATCGCTGCCCCTGAGACTTTTAATAAAGGCGGATATGAGATTGTAATGCTCCTCACCGGACTTGTCATAGCGCAGAAACTTCTGTTCAACAGCGGCCTCAACATCTTCGACATCAATTTTACCCTGTGCGTCCCTGCTTCCCTTCCTGTGCAGCGCGGCTGTCTCCAGGTTGGTCAGGGCCATGCGGGCATCCCCTTCAGACACGGCCGCTATATGGGCCAGGGCCTCTTTGGTGAAGCTGTCTTTTGCCATTCCAAGCCCCTTTTCCTTATCTGTCAGCGCCCGTTCAAGGATGAGGATAAGTTCCTCACGGCTAAGGCTGTTCAGGGTAAAGACGCGGCATCTGGAAACCAGGGCGGGATTGACTTCAAAGGAGGGATTTTCCGTGGTGGCGCCGATCAGGGTGATCAGCCCGTTTTCAACATGGAAAAGGAAGGCATCCTGTTGGGCCTTGTTAAACCTGTGGATTTCGTCCACAAAGAGCAGGGTTCTTTTTTTATAGAGTCTGCGGGTTTCGGAGGCTTTGTCAATGATCTGCCTGACCTCCTTGACCCCGGAAAGCACGGCTGAAATTTTGACGCATTCGCTCCGGGTCTCCCTGGCGATGATATTGGCCAGGGTGGTTTTGCCGCAGCCGGGCGGCCCCCAGAGGATCATGGAAAAGACCCGGTCGTCGGCAACGGCTTTTTCAAGCAGGGTTCCGGCCCCGGTGACATGACCCTGCCCCATCATCTCCTTCAGGTTCCGGGGGCGCATCCGGTCAGCCAGGGGGGCACCCTTTTCCAACTCTTCCCTGGCCTGTCGTTCAAATAGATCCATTGTTTCTTAAGCAGCCGAAAAACGATCAGGAGTTTTTCTTATCCCGCTCCCGTTTTTTACGGCTCTGCTCCTTACGCTGCTTCTGTTTTTTTTCCGTGATTTTTTTCTTTCTTTTCTGAATTCTTTCAAACTCCCGGGTATTGCCTGAAAATTCAATCTTTCCTGTTTTTTCCCTGAAGTAGAGCTTGATAGGGGTAAGGTTCAGGGGAATCATCTGCCGCAGCTGGTTGATCAGGTACCGTTTATAGGAGAAATGAACCGCTTTGGGATAATTGACAAAACAGACAAAACAGGGGGGCTTGGCAGCCACCTGGGTGGCGTAGAAAAACCGCAGTCGTTTGCCCTTGTGCAGGGAAGGCTCCTCCCTGTAAACGGCATCCTCAATGATCCGGTTCACCATACCCGTGTTGATCCTGTGGCAATACTCCCTGTGAACCTTGAGAACCTCATCGAAAATCTTGTGGCACCGCTGACCGGTTTTGGCGGAAACGGTAATAGCCGGCGCATAGGAGAGAAACTTGGCCATCTGGCGCAGCTCTTTTAAAAAGGCCTGCTGCCCCTTTTCAGCCTTGTCCACCAGGTCCCACTTATTCAGGATGAAAATTGCGCCGCACCCCCTTTTTTCAGCATATCCGGCAATGGTGATGTCCTGGTCCGTAATCCCCTCCGAGGTATCAATGAGGATCAGGGCGACATCACAGTCATCCAGGCTGTCCAGGGACTTTAAAATGGAGAATTTTTCCAGTTTTTCCCTAACCTTGCCCTTGCGGCGGATCCCTGCGGTATCCTTAAGCACAAACTCCCGGCCCTTATGGGTGACACTCAGTTCAATGGCGTCCCTTGTGGTCCCGGCCTTATCATTCACAACAACCCGCTGTTCACCGAACAGGCGGTTGGCAAGGGAGGATTTTCCCACATTGGGACGGCCCACAATGGCAATCCGGATCGGGCCGTTTTCATCATCCTCTTCCTCCGGGCTCCACTCAGGCAGTTCTTTTATCAGATCATCCAGAAAATCCGGGATCCCCACACCATGCTCTGCAGAGACCATGTAAAACCCGTCAACGCCCAGGGTATAAAAGTCCCCCAGCTCATCCTGCTGTTTGTGGCTCTCAATTTTATTAATCAGGTAAAAGACCTTTTTTTCCGTCCGGCGCAGGATGTCGGCAAGCTCCCTGTCATAAGGGGAAAGCCCTGCCCTGCCGTCCAGGACAAAAACCAGGACATCGGCCTGGTCAACCGCCACGAGGAGCTGCTCCTTGATCTGGGAGGCAAAATAATCATCATCCGTGCTCAGGAATCCGCCGGTATCCACAAGGGTAAAGTGCACATCATCCCATTGGGCATCGGCATAATGCCGGTCCCGGGTCACACCGGGCATATCATCCACCAGCGCCTGGCGGGAGCGGATAATTCTGTTAAATAAAGTGGATTTTCCCACATTGGGGCGACCCAGAAGCGCCACTACCGGTTTCATATTTTAACCTCCGAAATAATCATGCAAATCGGACTATTATACACTAAAATTACGGAATTAGGAACAGGCGGATTCCGCGATGCGTTGAAAAAGAGACAAGACCCGGTTTTACCTGGTCCAGGAAAAAAAGTATGCGCCAACTAAGAGAAAGACGATGGAAAAACCAGCCATGGCAGTCATCTCCACGGAGACCTGGGCAAGTCCGGCCCCCTCGTTTATTACCAGCCGCGCCGCCCTTAAAAAATGGGTCAGGGGGAAGCATTCCGCCAGCCCGCGTACCCAGGGCGCCGCCCCTTCAATTGAAAACCAGACCTCGGATAAAAACATCATGGGCCAGGAGATAAAATTAATGATCCCGTTGGTCAGCTCCTCATTGGTCCCCCTGCAGGCCACAACCAGTCCGAAAGCAACCATACAGCAGATCCCGGCCAGAAACACCAGGCAAAGGTCGGTCCATGCCCCAAGAACATGAAAGGAGAATAAAAAATCACACCCGATCCAGACAATGACGGAAGAAAAAACAAGAACAGCCACCCGGGAGAGCAATTGTGAAGTCAGGTATTCAAAGGCGGTCACAGGGGTGGCCTTCAGGCGTTTCAACACCCCGTTGCGCCGGTACCGGGCAATGACGTAACTGACGCCGAAAAAGGCCGAAAACATGATATTCATCCCCAGGATACCCGGGAAAAGCCAGTCAATATACCGGATCCGGACACCCGGGATCTCCTGTTTATCCACTGCCGCCTCCACCAGGTCCCTGTCCAGGCTCGCCTCCCGGACAATGATTTCGGCAACCGCTCCCTGGGGCGATGCATCATTGATCCAGTACCTGAGCCCGGGCATCCGGTTTTCCACAACAATGGCCACCTTATGATGCCGGAGTTTCTCCATGGCCTCCTGCCCTGTTTCAAAGGGTATCAGCCTGAGCAGAGGGTGATCCGCGAGACCGCCGGGGATATATAACTCCTGCCCGGCAATCTCTTTCACCGGAAATATCCCGACCTTGTAAACCTCCCGTCCGTCGGAGTTATAAATCAGACCGAATCCGGCAACAATCAGAAACGGAAAAAGAATATTCCAGCCAAACCCGGACCTGTCCCTTAAAAACTCACGGTTCCTGGCCAGAAACAACACCCATATTCTCTTGAATTTCATCTGTCAGTCCCTCAGGTGTTTGCCTGTCAGTTCGAGAAAAACCGATTCCAGGTTCTGAAACGAAGGCTTCATATCCCGGCAATGTTCCGAGATCAGGGCTTCGGGAGAGCCTGCTGCGATAATTTTTCCCTTGTCCATGATCACAATGGTGTCACAAAGGCTCTGGGCCTCTTCCATATAGTGGGTGGTGAGCACAATGGTCTTGCCCCGGGACTTGATGTCCCGAATAATTTTCCAGACGTTGAGACGGGACTGGGGATCAAGGCCGGTGGAGGGTTCGTCAAGAAAGACCAGCCGGGGGTCATTGACCAGGGCAAGCCCGAGAAGCAGGCGCTGGCGCTGCCCCCTGAGATTTTATCATTCATCCTGTCCCTGATATCATCCAGCTGGCAGAGGGCAATCACCTTTTCCGGGGCCAGGGGACTGTCATAAAAAGCGGCAAAGGTTGACAGGGTTTCAGCCACTGTCAGATACCCCATCAACTGGGTCTGCTGGAACTGAATCCCGATGTCCTGGTTAAACCGGGCTGTCCGCTGTTTTCCCTTATAGCGGACATGGCCTGCATCCTGATCCAGGATATTCTCCATAATCTCGATGGTGGTGGTTTTGCCGGCGCCGTTGGGCCCCAGCAGTCCGAAACAGGTGCCGCCCGGGATATCAAAGCTTATCCCGTCCACGGCAGTGACGCCGTTATAGGTTTTAACCAGGTTCTCTACGGAAAGAAGTGGTGGAGAGGTCATGACGGCACCGGCACCTACTCCATGCCAAGGGCTGTCATGCGTTCAATGAGGCGGACGGCAAGCGCCCTGTCTTTATAGGGGAGCCTTGTTTCCCATGATGTGGGGGAGTGTTCCGTGGTGGCATCAGAGGCATTCCTGGCTTCGGCTTTTGCCTTTTCATCTTCCCCCAGGGCATCATAGGTCAGGGAGAGATAAGCATGGGCCGGCCAGAAGTAGGGATCTTTGACCAGGGACCGCTGAAACACATCTTCAGCCTGTTCATAGGCACCGGTCAGAAAATAGGCATGCCCCAGGTTCCAGAGGTACCAGGCCGGATATTTAGGGTCCAGCCTCATGGCCTGTTGAACATACCGGATTCCTTCCTCGGGCCTGCCTGCCCAGGTAAGCTGTTCTCCCAGGGAGGCGATCCACTCTGCATTGCCGGGCTCCAGGTCAATTGCCCTGCGGATCTGAACAATCCCCTTTTCATGCTGCTGGGTCCACAGGTAGACATGCCCCAGAAGGCCGTAGCCGGCACTCTCCTCAGGATCTATGGCCACTGCTTTTTCAGCCAGAGCCACGGCCTTTTCCAGAGAAGCCGGATCCTGATTGATCCCGAATATCCACTCAATGAGTATGGCATGTCCCAGAGCGGCCTGGGCACGGGCATAGCCCGGATCCAGCTCAACAGCTTTTTCATACATGGACCTGGCTTCGACCACTCCGTTTTTCATTTTACTGGCCTGGAGTTCAACCCCCCGCAGATAGTAGTCATAAGCCGCGAAATCAACTGTTGTTTTCTGGGTCATCCTGCGCTGGTCGTCCGAGGTAAGTTCAACAGCCAGGGCCTGAACAATTTTTTGACGGACCTCATCCTGGACGGAAAAGATATCTTCCAGATCCCTGTCGTAGCGCTGGGCCCAGACATGGCCTTCGGAATCGGCATCGATCAGCTGGGCGGTAATCCGCACCCGGTTGCCCACCTTTCTCACACTGCCTTCCAGTACGTAGCGCACCCCGAGTTCATCACCGATTTCCTCTATTTTTACGTGTTTACCCTTATAGGTGAACACGGAATTCCTTGCGATGACAAACAGCCCTGAAATCTGGGAGAGATCCGTGATCAGATCTTCGGTAAGACCGTCGGAAAAATATTCCTGGTCCGGATCCTGGCTCATATTTTCAAAGGGGAGAACAGCCAGGGAGGGTTTTTCAGGCTTATGCAGTTTTTTAAGTTTGGTCTCTATCTTAGCCTTGAGCCTCTTTTTGAATTCAGACGGCATATGGCCTGAACCCGGCGGGTTGTCCCTGTTTTTCAGGATACCGATTCCCACGACAACAGCGATGCATACCAGGATAAAAAGCAGGCGTTTACGGCGTCTGAACTTCGGGTTGTCATGGCCGCAGGCATAGGAGACCTTCCCCGGTTTGTCCGGATCTGTGATCACCCGGTATACCGGCACCTTGTCCGATATGTTTTTCAGGGATTTTTCTCCCAGGTATTCATATCCCAGGGGAAGCAGTTTTTTCACCTGATCAAAGGCCGGACCGGAAATGCAGATGCCGCCTCCAGGAGCAATGCTTTCAAGCCGGGCTGCAATATTAAGCCCGTCTCCGTAAATCTGGTCCCCGTCCTGGATCACATCCCCGAGATTGATACCTATCCGGAACTCCATCTTCCGGTTGGGGGGCAGTTCCCTGTTCTGTTCCTGAAGCGCCTCCTGGATACTGACGGCACATTGTACCGCATCGGCAACAGAAGCGAATTCGGACAAGAGGTTGTCACCCGGGGAATCCACCACTCGGCCCTTGTGCGCCTCAATCTCTTTTGCCATCAGGCGCCTGCATGCCTTGAGCGTCCTGACGGTCTGAACATCGTCATCCGCCATAAGCCGGGAGTAGTCTTTCACATCCATAGACACAATGGCTGCAAGTTTACGCTTTATATCCCGGTCATTCATGGTGATTCAGAACCTTCTAATTTAGGTGGCCCGGCTTCCGTTTCCCGGAACCGGTTATACTGCTCTTTTCAGGCAAGCCCTGATACGGCACGGATTCTGATAAGAATATGGCCCCCCCCGGACAATGTCAATCTGAAAAATTGTTAAAAACCGTTAACGCCGTTCTTCTTCCATTACCTTGCCCGGAAGAAACTCCAAAGCGTTCCTGCCTGCATAAATCTCCTGAATCCGGACCGGTCTGCCATCTTCATCCAGAACAACCATCCCCATTCCGCTGTCCGGGATCAGCCGCCTGTTCTCCCTGCCTTTGGGAACCCGCTCCCTGATCTTCATCTGCCGCCGTTTGGTAAAGATATTCAAGACAGAATAAGGACCGTAAAGCCACTGGTTGAACCTGTCCAACCATTTAAGCAGCGGACGGGGAAATTCATTTTTTATACCTGATGAAGTAATCTGCCAGATTCTGGGGCTGTTGGTTCTGAAACGGATCTTTATATCGTAGGCAAAAGAGTAATGCACATCCCCTGACAGGATCACGTAGTTCTGGGGGGTTTTCAAGTGCTTAAAAATCTGGAGCAGGGTATAGGCGCATCCTTTGTGCGCCATCCAGTTCTCCGCATCAACTGCCAGAGGATAACCGAAAAAAGAGACAATATTCTGGATCATCTCAATAAACTTCACACCGAATACAGGGGCAGGGGCGACCAAAATCACGGAAGACTCGTTAATAAGCAGCTGCTGCAACTCCATTAATGCCTCCCAGTCCAGAAGGCCGGAAGGGTTGGCGGCACGGACTTCCGACCGCCAGCGCCGGGTCCTGCTGTCGATCACCACAAGTTTTGGCGAGGTGGGCAAATCATACTCCCAGCTTTCAAACTTGAATAAAATATCCGTAAACCCCTCCCTGGCATCACCATTGGGATTTCCCAGAAAAGCGTCAGCCCCCTCCATAAATCTCCGGCCAAATTTTTCAGGGGCGTTTCCCCATCCCTGGCAGAGCCAGTAGGCGGCAAGGCCGTTGGCAATGATCTGTCTGGAAAATGGGTGCCCGTAGGCGGCAATCTCCCACTGGGCAGTCATGTTCCAGTCGTCGGTGATATCATGGTCATCAAAAATCATATACACAGGCATATGGGCAAATACCCGGGCAACGGATGGAAGGGCATCCACAAAGGATTGTATGCGGTCCTGCTCATCTTTATAGGCCGTTTTGAACTCCTCTGCAACAACGCCGGCATCCAGGTCAACATACTGCCAGAGAACCGGAGACCAGACCAGCAGGTACATGGCTGTGTACTCGGCAAAGGAAATCAAATGGTTGTGACTGAAAAAAGAGGTGAACACCGGATAAACGCCGCCCCGGGTATACCATTTGCGCCCGACCCTGGTATTGGGCAGGATGCTTTTTCTCCGGTAATAGGTATCATTGCTCTGATAAAGCGCCTCACTGTCTCCGACAACCGCATCCTCAAAGGACTCGTCCGGGAATCCCAGCAGCCGGATAACCTGATGAATGGCATGGAGCATGGGCCCTGCCACATCATCCGCATAGATCTGATCCCCGGTAAGCATAAGAAGGGCCGGCCTGTCGGTCTCATCAAGTTTTCCCTCTATCACCCTGTCTGCACCCAGGAAGCTGTCCTCACTGTCATGGTGGGGATTCCGGCAGGAGCCGTGAAAAATGGTATCCAGCCTTGTTTTGAGCATAAAAGAGGGCCCGGGTTCACCCGGATAAGCCAGGTGGGGAAGCATCTCCTGCAGCCTCCCGGCCTGGTCCGGAATCAGTGTATAGTTTATCTTTATATTCTCAGGCAGATCAGGAGGCAGCACAACGGTCAGCAAATGAACCCATGCCCGGTCGGCAATTCTCGCCACCCGGGTGTTGCTCCCGCCAAAAAGACAGGAAAAAACAGGAAGGCCCGATGCCTTGAAAAAGGCTTCGAATCTCCCTGTCAAAGGCCTGGGGCTCACCCACCAGAGTATCATTTCTCCCGGGATGAGTTTTCTGATTACGGGTCCGCAAAATATAAGCGGCAACTGATTAACTTCGGCCATGACCCTCCCTAAATAGTTCCGTGTCCGCCGGGGCAACCCCTTCCCGTTTAATATAGTCAGATTAAGCCCGGTACACAAGAAGACGATTTTATTGACAGGAGTGAATGATGAAGATAACATCCGGTTATCAGATGAACAATGCGCATAAGGTATACTAATTTTTATGATGAACAGATCCCCCATCCCATACGGCCGCCAGGACATTTCCAGGGAAGACATAGATGCAGTTGTTGATATACTCCGCTCTGACTTTCTGACCCAGGGGCCTGCTGTAGGGCGCTTTGAACGCTCTGTAGCGGATTATTGCCATGCCGGGCATGCCGTGGCCGTCAACAGTGCCACATCAGCCCTTCACATCGCCTGCCTGGCAGCCGGTCTCGGGCCGGGTGACATCCTCTGGACATCTCCCAATACATTTGTGGCCTCGGCCAACTGCGGCCTGTATTGCGGGGCTTCGGTGGACTTTGTCGATATTGATCCCAACACTTACAACATGAGCGTTGTCTCCCTTGAGAAGAAACTGAAACTGGCAAGACAATCCGGAAGACTGCCTAAAGTTGTTATTCCAGTACATTTTTCAGGCCAATCATGCGAAATGAAACGTATTGCCGAGCTTGGCCGTGAATTCGGGTTTACCGTAATCGAAGATGCATCCCACGCCATTGGCGGCAGGTACCTTGGAAAGCCTGTAGGCAGCTGTCAATTCTCCGATATGACCGTCTTCAGCTTTCATCCGGTCAAGATCGTCACCACCGGGGAAGGGGGGGGGGTGGTAACAAATAATGAGGCACTTCACGATAAACTGATCCGGTTACGGAGCCACGGGATTACCCGGGACCCCGCGCTTATGAAAGGCAAATCCGACGGCGGCTGGTATTATCAGCAGCTCGAACTGGGGTTTAACTACCGGATGACCGATCTGCAGGCGGCCTTGGGTATCAGCCAGATGTCACGCCTTGACGCATTTGTGGCACGCCGGAACGAACTGGCCGGCCGGTACGATGAAGCGCTGTCCGGACTGCCCGTCCGCCTTCCTTTTCAGGACCCTGGCGGATATTCAGCATTCCATCTATACGTTATCCGTGTTTTATCAAACCAAAGGGACCTGGTCTTCGACACCCTTCGCAAAGAGAACATCCTGGTAAACGTTCATTATATCCCAGTGCACCTGCAACCTTACTACAGGGAGTTGGGCTTTTCAGCGGGCGATTTTCCCGAAGCGGAACATTATTATAAAGAGACAATCTCACTGCCCCTCTTTCCAAAACTGAGTGAACACCAGCAGGATACCGTTATTTCGTGCCTCAAAAAAGTGTTGTCTTAGGAATAAGAACACAAACACCCTTTTCCAAAGGATATATGAGGGATACGCTGCTCTTTAAAATTTCACCCGGAAGAAGATAACCGGCTCATGAGCGGTTCAAGATACTGTTCATAACGTTTCCAAAGGCCGATGGAATCCCTGTAGACGGGTCGGCGGACCTGAACGGCACTTGCCGTGGACACCCTTCTCCGTGTTTTATGAAAATCCAGGCACCCCTTTTCCCAGGGGAGACCGATAAATTCCAGTAGTGCCCTGGACTGTCCTTCAAGGTCTGAAACCAGGTCCTCATACCGGACATCATAAACACTGCCGGGTAACACATCTCTCCAATGTGACATGAGGCCTGTGTACAGACGGTAATATTCACCTAACTCCTCCTGACTGCAGGCATATCTGTGAGATCCTTTTTCGCTGAAGTCATTTTTAAAGATTGAGAAGCATGTATCCATAGGCTCCCTGATACAGTGGATTATCCTGGCATCCGGAAGGCAGGCTTTAATCAAGCCGATATTCAGAAAATTATGCGGCATTTTATCTGTAATAAATTTTGCGTCAGTAGACAGGGTGCGGATTCTGTTTATATATTCCACGCCGGCTGCCTCAAATCCACTCTTTCCCCGGATGGGGATGTAGCCCTTTTTCCTGTTCTCAGAATGAACCCACTCTATTCTGTTCGCGGCAATTGAAAAATCTTTCAACTCTCCTGCCCCGAAAACCATACTGTGGCTGGCCAGTATCTGTTCTAGAAGCGATGTTCCTGATCTGGGCATGCCCAGGATAAAAACAGGGGTGCTGTCATGGTGGCCGCATTGCCTGTACGCATCAAAGAAAGACGTATCAAAGGAATCTGTTATAATACGGATTCTCTCCCGGTCCTCATCAATGGAATATGCATAAGAGGAACGTTTTAAACGATTGGCCTCATTTATGTAAGCAAATGCCTTTTCAAAATTATTAAGGTCCTCAAAAACCTTGCCCAGTGAAAATCCAAGGAGAACTTTCTGCCCATCCGGAAGTGAGGTGCGGCTATACAGCGCCTCCATTCCGGCAATGGTATCATCACATTCATCATAGGTCACTGATCTGACCAGATGGACCATGGCTTCCACATAATCCGGCTTAAGTGCAAGGGATTTCTCAAAACAGCGCACTGCTTCATCCACCAGCCCAAGCTTGCGCAACTCCACACCCAGGTTACATACGGGTTCATGATATCCGGGGTTGATGGAAACAGCTTTTTCAAAACTTTGAACAGCTTTTTGGGAAAGGTTAAGTTCCCCGTAAACATTCCCAAGATTGTTGTACGCCTCTGCAAAATCAGGTTTCAGGCCAATTGCTTTATTAAAGGCTTCAACAGCCTTTTCCAATTGTCCGGCATCTTTGAAAGTAACCCCCAGGTTGTTATACGTATCAGCACATCCGGGGTTTATTGACAAAGCCTTTCCATAGGTTTCAATGGCCTCCTCCATCTGCTCTTTTGCCACAAGGGAGTTGGCTAAATTGCTGTACACATCAGCGTAATCCGGTTTTATAGACAGCGCTTTTTCATAAATGCCGATGGCTCTGTCTATCTGGCCGGTCCTGTGCAGGACAACACCAAGATTTTTATAGGCAGTTACAAAATCAGGCTTCAGGCGGATGGCCTCTTCATAATGAGAAACCGCTTCCCGGTTCTGACCCGAATTATCCAGGGCCACACCAAGGTTATAGTGGGCGGTGGCATTAGCCGGAGCTAAGGCCAGGGCTTTTCGAATCAGGGGGATGGCCTTTTGGTACTGACCGGTCTGATTGGCAATAACACCCAAATAATGATGGGCATCCGCACTACCGGGATTATCTGCAATAACCTGCCTGTAGATTTCCCCAGCCTTGTCAAACACGCCGGCCCGATGATACTTTAATCCCTTCTCTATGGCCGGTACCAGTTGAGAGGCGTATATCGAAACGGTCCGGCTTTCCCCTGACCCGTACCTGTTTTTTTTCTTCTTTTTAGGCATTTATAATCTTTTGATAAACATGATTGCTTTGGTGGACATAATCTGGCTGAACTGTCCATCAAATAACACTCAAGGCTGTTCGTGACAAGAATTTTATGGGGAGACAGAGATGAGGGTAAAGATCATAAACGCAAAAAAGCTCTCAGTTCGAACTGAGAGCTTATAGCGTTCAAATGGCGTCCCCAAGGGGATTCGAACCCCTGTCGCCGGCG
>JAKSAX010000558.1 GCA_022361395.1 Desulfobacterales bacterium
AATCCCACTGCGCCATAGGAAAACAGCGGCAGAGGATCACTGATGCCGGTATCATCATAGGCGCAGAAGTGCTGGTTCACGTACCCGGGCGAGTTGAAAACCCCCACCGGATAGATCCGCTCACCGGGATCATAGGGATTTGTGCGGAGGACTTCAAAGGTGTCTTTTGCCATGTTAAACACCACAGGGGATCTCTGGGGCAGCATCATGAGTTCACTTCCGTGGGGCATGTCGCAGGTACCTGATTTTGTCAGGATATGGAACTGCTCTCCTGCCATGCCGGCAGCCCCGTACCCGTCAAGTTCGAAAATATCTCCGTTTTCTCCTGCCACAACCGCGGTGAGGATCTGTTTATTTATATAAGCCATGGATAGGGATATACCAAAATCAGGTCTGTATCACAATCTCTCTCTTCTCTCTTTTGCCCCTGTAATTACGGGGGAATATGAGAAATAAAGTTCCGAAAACCCTGTTATACAAACGCTGCGGGAGTTAAAACGGAATTAAATCCCCATGAAAGGCTTGACTTTTGGTAATGGTAGGCTATAGTGGCTTCACGCGATCCATAGATGGATTTATACAGGTTCTTTCCGATGGTGTATATTCCCGACACAATTTTAGGCGGCAATACTCCCAGGTGTTAGAAACCCACATTTTATTTTATTTTTTATTTTACAGGAGATTGCCACTATGGCCACTGGTACCGTAAAATGGTTTAACGACGCAAAAGGTTTTGGTTTTATCGAACAGGAAGGCGGACAGGATGTGTTCGTACATCATTCAGGCATCAATGCAGCAGGTTTCAAATCCCTTAACGAAGGGGACCGTGTTGAATTTGATATTGAAGAAGGGCAGAAAGGCCCTGCTGCCAAAAACGTAACTGTGATCTAGTCACAAACCGTTTTACTGCATAAGATATCGCGAAAGCCCTGGACGGATTTCTCTGTTCAGGGCTTTTTGTTACTGGCCGGGGTGTCGATTCTCAGCTACCGTTGAAATCAGGTGTCCTTGAAATAAATATTGCCCAGGTTCCATCTTCTGTTATATTGTTTTAAATTATTAAAATTAAAAACGGAAAAAACTTATGTGTTTAGCAGTACCTTCAAAAATAATCGAAATTAATGATTCCGTGGCAAAAGTTGAAGTGGACGGTGTTGTCCGTGATGCCAGCATCATGCTGCTTGAAGATGCAAAGCTGGGGGACTATGTGATCGTCCATGCCGGATTCGCCATATCAAAGGTTGATGAGGCAGCCGCCCTTCAGACCATAGAGGATATGCGCACCATTCTGGAACTGGGCGCTGAAAAATTTTAAGTTTTTAATGGCTCCCCCTCCTGTTTCTGCAAAAAGGCTTGAGATCAGCGGTGTTGTCCAGGGCGTTGGTTTCCGGCCCTTTTTATTCGGGTTGGCCCATGCCCACGCCCTTTGCGGCCGGGTCTCAAACACGGCCGGGGGGGTAGACCTCCTGATCGAAGGCCCTCCGGCCTCCCTGGAGGCCTTTGTCCGGGATATTGATAAAAAAAAGCCGGTACTGAGCCGGATATCCGGTATAAAATCAGAACCGGTTGAGGTGCGGGGGTATACCGGATTCAAGATTGTCAAAAGCAAGGCCTCCTCTGATCGTTCCACCCTGATCTCTCCGGATGTCAGCATTTGCCGGGATTGCCTGGCAGAGATGCTGGATCCCGGCGACAGGCGCTTTGAATATCCATTTATAAATTGTACAAACTGCGGCCCCAGGTATACCATTATCCGGGATATCCCCTATGACCGGCCCAAAACCTCCATGGAGGCCTTTCCCATGTGCCCGGCCTGCAGGGCAGAGTACGAAAATCCCATGGACAGGCGGTTTCATGCCCAGCCCAACGCCTGCCCCGTCTGCGGTCCTCAGGTGTTTCTCACGGATAATTCAGGTGCAAGGGTTGATGACGGCCCGGCCCATGCCCTGGAACTGGCAGCCAAACTCCTCGGCAAGGGAAAAATTCTTGCTGTAAAAGGGCTGGGGGGATTTCATCTGGCCGTTGATGCAAGAGATGAGATCGCTGTTTCCCGGTTGCGCCGGCAAAAAAAACGGCCGGACAAGCCCTTTGCCCTGATGGCGGCGTCGGAATCCGAGCTGTCCGGTCATGTTCTGGTTGATGAAAAAGAACGGCAGCTCTTAACATCATTTCACCGGCCCATCGTGCTTCTGGATAAAAGGCACAGGGCTCCAGGGGATCTTACAGGTCTTGCCCCAAGCCTTGCCCCTTATAATACCTGTCTGGGGGTAATGCTTCCCTATACCCCGCTTCACTACCTGCTCCTGGCCAAGGGCCCGGGCATTCTGGTAATGACCTCCGGTAACCGGTCCGGAGAGCCCCTGTCCATTGATAATGAAGATGCTTTGGATGCCTTCTCCCATATAGCGGATTATTTCCTGTTTCATAACAGGGATATTTATTTCAGGGCAGATGACTCCATAGCAAGGATTCAGAAGGGAAAGAAACGGTTTATCAGGCGATCCAGGGGATATGCCCCCCTGCCGCTGGATTTGAAACTCTTTTCCGGTGACAGCCTGCCAAAAGTGCTTGGCTGCGGGGCCGGTCTGAAAAGTACGATTTGCCTGACCCGGGACAGGTACGGGTTTTTGAGCCAGCATATCGGGGATCTTGAAAATCCGAAGGTGCACAGGTTTTATGATCAGACCATTGACCACATGCAGAAGATAATGGACATAGAGCCTGAAACCGTTGCCCATGATCTTCACCCGGGGTATTACAGCACTGCCTATGCCGGGCGGCTGGCCGGCAGAGGGCTGCCTTTGGTCGGGGTCCAGCACCACCATGCCCATGCCCTGGCCTGTATGGCTGAAAACCGGCTGGACGGGGAGGTGATGGCACTCACCCTTGACGGCACCGGGTTCGGCACGGACGGGCATATCTGGGGCGGGGAAATTCTCACCTGCACCTATGGTGATTTTCAGCGGAAGGCAAGGCTGGCATATATCCCCATGCCCGGCGGCGATGCTGCGGTTAAAGAACCCTGGAGAATGGCCGCTGCCCTGCTGTTCAAGGCATTCGGATCCGGTTTTCCGGATCTTGACATTCCCTATATCCGTGCCATGGACAGGAGAAAGCTGGAATTTATAGTGCAGATGATGGAAAAACAACTGAACTCCCCGCTGACCTCCAGTGCCGGACGGATGTTTGATGCAGTGGCTTCGCTGCTGGGCATCTGCCATGAGATTTCCCATGAAAGCCAGGCAGCCATGGAACTGGAATCCCTGGCTGCCCCCGGCGGAGAGGCTTATCCCTTTGAGATTCATGAGGGCGGGGAAGAGGGGTGCAGGATCATGGATCTTCTGCCTGTTGTAAGGGCCATTGTTCATGATATCAGGGAGAAAACATCCGCAGGCATCATCAGTGCCAGGTTTCACAGTACCCTGGTTAAGGCCTTTACCGGTACGGCAGAACAAATCCGCAGGGAGACGGGACTTGACCGGATCGTACTATCCGGCGGGGTGTTTAACAACAACCGGATACTGACCCGGACCGTTGACTGCCTTGAATCAGGCGGGTTTTCGGTTTATACCCACTCCCGGGTGCCCTGCGGAGACGGCGGCATTGCCCTGGGCCAGGCCATGGCAGCGGCAGCACAACTGACAGGCGTCATATGAGAAAAACGGAGAAGGAATAGGAGTCTATGAGTTTAAAGTATATTGAAGAGTTCCGGGACGGGGAACTGGCAAAGGGGCTGGTAAAAAAAATCCGGGAAACAAGTAAACGGGACCTGCATCTTATGGAGGTCTGCGGTACCCATACCACGGCGATTTTCCGTCACGGGATCCGGAGTGTTCTGCCAAAGGAGATTACCCTGCTGTCAGGCCCGGGGTGTCCGGTATGCGTTACAGCCCAGAAAGATATTGACGCTTATGTGGCCCTTGCCGGGATCAAGGATGTCATTGTCACCACTTTCGGTGATTTGATGAAGGTGCCCGGCTCCGGATCCACCCTTGCAAAGGAAAAAGCAGGCGGTGCCGACGTGAGGATTGTCTACTCCATTTTCGACGCCATTAACATTGCCAAGGAGAATCCGGCCAAAGAGGTGGTCTTCTGTGCCGTGGGGTTTGAAACCACGATTCCGACAATTGCCGCATCAGTACTGACAGCCCTTGGGGAAGGGATTGAAAATTTCAGTATTTATGCGGCCAATAAGCTCACAACAGCTGCCCTGGCCGCCCTGATGGAAACCGACGGGGTGGAGATAGACGGGTTTATCCTGCCCGGCCATGTATCGGTGATCACGGGGACAGATGCCTATAGAGATACCTTTGAAACCTATGATATCCCTTCGGTGATTGCCGGGTTTGAGCCCATTGATGTCCTGAAAGCCATCCTTATTCTTATTGAACAGAATGAGGCGGGAAAGCCAGAGTTGGTTAATGCCTATCCCAGGGCGGTGTCTGATGCAGGTAATGTAAAGGCTAAAGCCATCATGAACCAGGTGTTTGAGTTATCCCCTGCCACATGGCGGGGAATCGGTGAGATTCCGGATTCAGGCATGAGCCTGAAAAAAGAGTTTCAGGCCTTTGATGCGGCAGGTAAATTTGGTATGAACAGCCTGCCGGATGTGCCGGAACCCAAGGGATGTGCCTGCGGCGAGATTCTTATGGGGCTCAAAACCCCTGAAGACTGCAGGCTCTATAAAAAGGCCTGTACGCCCATGAGCCCTGTGGGGCCCTGTATGGTATCCAGCGAAGGGTCTTGTGCCGCATATTATAAGTACAGCTAGATCAGTGGAAGGAAAAGTACGATGACAGATAATGAGAAGATTTTGCTTGATCACGGGTCCGGGGGAAAGGTCTCCCATGCCATGTTTTCCGATTTGATTTTACCGCTGTTTGATTCTCCCGAGCTTGCAAAGCAGGATGATGGTGCGGTCCTGGAAGTACCGGAGGGCCGGCTTGCCTTTTCCACGGATTCCTACGTGGTGGATCCGATTTTCTTTCCCGGCGGCAATATCGGTGACCTGGCCGTCAATGGTACTGTAAATGATATTTCCATGTGCGGGGCCATACCTTTATATATATCCGTGGGCCTGATTATTGAGGAGGGACTGCCGGTGAAAGACTTAAAGCTTATTCTGGAAACCATGGCAGGTGCTGCCGGAAAAGCCGGGGTCAGGATCGTCACCGGAGATACCAAGGTGGTGCCCAGGGGCAAGGCTGATAAGATTTTCATCAATACCTCCGGAGTCGGCGTGATTCCTGAGGGGGTAGATGTTTCCGGCAGCCAGGCCCAACCCGGTGATAAGATCATCGTATCCGGCACCATTGCCGACCACGGCATTACCGTTTTAAGCGAACGGGAGGGCTTGAAATTCGACTCTGATGTGCAGACCGATTCCGCGCCGTTGAATCACATGGTGAAAGCCATCCTGGATTCCGGCTGCGAGGTCCATGTCCTCAGGGATCCCACCCGCGGCGGCCTGGGTACAACCCTTAACGAGATTGCAGGCCAGTCCGGTGTGGGCATCCGTCTGTATGAAGATAAGCTCCCGGTAAGAGGGGCGGTCCAGGGCACCTGTGAACTGCTTGGGTTTGATCCCTTATATATCGCCAATGAGGGTAAGCTGATCGCCATTGTCCCTGAAAAGGATGCCAATAAGGTCCTGGAAACGATCCAGGCGGACGAATTCGGAAAAGAGGCCGTGATTATCGGTGAGGTCACAGACCAGGATAGAGGCCGGGTGATTCTTGAAACCCTGATCGGCGGCACCCGCGTCGTGGATATGCTGGCCGGAGAACAACTGCCGCGGATCTGTTAAGGGATCGCGCAGGAATTAGTTCACATTCTGTTTGCAAAATATCCAATGTTTTAATGGCTTTTATAAACAGACTAGGTGAAGTTATTTTTGCGCGGTCCCTAAGCAATGTTTCCGTTTAATTCTATTGACTGTTAAACATCATGTGTGGCACACTAAAAGCACCTTATAATACTTTTATAAAATGCCGGGGTGATCTATGGCTTTGAGTATAACCGAAGACATTCGTTCAATTACAGACCTTAAAAGAAATACCACTGCAGTGATTGAGCAAATTCACAGAACCAAGCGTCCTGTTGTTCTTACCGTTAATGGGAAGGCCGAAGCTGTGCTTGTAGCCGCCAAGGAGTATGAAAAGATGTCAAACGCGTTTAACCTGTTAAAGCTTCTTATTCCTGCAGAGGACGACATCGCAAATGGTCGTTACTGCCGGGCCAGTGACTTTTTCAAGGATTTTAAACGTGACAAAAACATATCAGGTTAATCTAACCCGGCAGGCACAAAAGGATTTAGAAGGCATTTATTATTATATTGCTGATGATAGTATCCGAAATGCTGAAAATTTTATACGCCAGCTGGAACAGAAGATCTACACACTTGAGCGTTTTCCCGAACGCAACTCTTTAATACCTGAAAATTCTTTTTTTGACACGGATTACAGACATTTAATTCATAAAAAATATCGAGTCATCTACCGCATTGAGGATGACTCGGTTTTTATTTTAAGGATATTCCATGGGGCCAAGCTGTTGAGGCTGTAAACGAGCTAGGCCCCATGGATGTGTATTGATACCCTCTCTTTTTAGAATCCAGGCAGTTTGAATTTCATGGTGACCTCACCTGTGTTTTTGTCAATAGACACCATTTTTCCCCGGCTGTCCGGGTTTTCCATCTTTTGACCGGTTGCAATTTCAAGGAGCTGGGACACAAATTCCATGCCCGAATTTAGGGCGGATTCAATTTTTTCCGGTGGCTGTCCTGCCAGGATGTTCTCAGGTGCTTTTTCTTCCTCAGACTTGATATAAGTCTCTGTTTCATTTTGCCGGGTTTCCGGCTCTGTTATAGCTTTGCCCTCATGCCCGATATCATCATCTGCCATAACTTTTGGGTTCAGGTAGTAAGGCAGGTCTTCCGGAATTTCTTCGGGTTCCGCAGGTTCTGCAATTTCCGGTTCTGGTTCGTCACCCATCATCTGTCTTAGCCTGTTGAGCATTTCATTTTTCTTTTCCCTTGAGAATTCAACGCTGTCCGGGCCCTCATCATTAAACACGCCGTTAAACAGGTCTGTCTTCAACTGGATGCCTGCCAGGATTTTTTCTTCAATGCTGTTTTTTGCAATGACATGAATGAGCGGGTATCTTTCGGCTTATAGCGGCCCTGATCTGTGAAATAATCATCCAAAACAGGTTTGAGATCAGGCATTTTCCCCTTTAAGTCTTCTGCATACAGTCTTGGGGCTCCGGAGGCGGAATCCCAGAAAATATCAACAAAAGGGAAGCTTTCCTTTGCAAGGGCCTTTTTAAACCCCCGCTCTTTTTTCAGGTGGGAACATAAGAAAAGAATGTGCTTGCAGGTGTTAAGGCCGCCGGTCATGTAATCCGGGCAGGTACAATGGCCGTGCCCCTTCTGCGGATCGTGAAGGGTGACTGAATATTCCCTATGGGTTTTATTGATGACAAGGTGATCCCCCTTGAGCATATCCCCGCGGATGACACTGAAAGGTTCTGAAGTCGCCCGTTTTTTTCTGTCATCAAGCGCCTGGGCCTTTATCTCTTCCCCGGACAGGTATGGCTCACCTTTACCGGCAGATCCATCCGGTTGCACCTCACAGGTTTTTGAGAGAGTCTCTTTGACATGGAGCAGGGCGGCCACCACATGTTTGCATCCGTTTCCCGGATAGGGGCAGGTACAAAGATAAAGGACTTTATCCCTCTTCAGGGTGATATGTGTCTGGTAATTGCCGTAATTGCCGTCGACTTCATAGTAAAATGTGGTGTTGTCCCCGCTTTTTCCGGACAGGAAATATGAACCGTGTTCATAAATGTTCCGGCCGCGGTTGTAGATCAGAACAGAATCCGCAACATTTTCCTTGATATACGATTTAGACAATTCGAACATCTATCCGATTCCCCTTTCTATATTTTTTAGGGTCTTGGATACTAAATTCGTATTGTCTTATGCAAGGATTTCTTTAATATGTTTCCGTATAACTTTCAAAAAACCCGGGAAAGCCTCAGCCAGGGCCGGTGTCAGTTCCGTTCCCCAGTCAATCTTTTCAGGCTCAATGCCGATTACCCTCAGATAGGGCCTGTGGCCGCGCATCTCAGCCATGCCAAGTGAATCCAGAAGATCAATGTCATGGAGGGAAAGCATCTGCTTTTTGTCCTTGCGGAGCTGGTCTTCTTCAAGGGCGTATATGGTGCCGGGATCGTGGTCGGCCCGGACAATATCAAGAACCAGGATGTTGTCATACTCTTCAAAGAGATAGAAGATATCCTGGGTAAATGTGCCCCCGTCCACGAAATCAACCAGGGAGTCGTCCCAGTCCTCTTTTTCCTTCCAGAATTCATAAATGGCATGAACCCCGATACCCTCATCCATCAACAGGGTATTGCCCACTCCCAGTACAAGTAGCTTCTTTTTCATTCCGCTTTTCCAGCTTTAAACTTTTCTGGCTTAAAAAACAATGAGGAGGCAGCCAAAGCCGCCTCCCCATCAATTCAATCTAAAAGGTATGTTGATTAAAGAGGAAGTTCCACTTTAACTTCTTTACCAGTGTCTGCGTCCAGCACGTGGACGGCACAGCCCAGTCAGGGGTCGTAGGCGCGTATCAGGCGCCCGACATTCACGGGGTTGTCGATATCCGGGACAGGTACGCCGATCAGGGCTTCCTCGATCGGTCCCCTCTGGCCCATGTCATCCCTGGGATTTGAGTTCCAGAGCGTTGCAGAAACAACCTGGTAGTTGGAGATGACGGAGTCTTTAATGTCCACATAGTGGAGCAGGGCGCCGCGGGGGGCTTCTGTCATGCCGAGGCCTTCTGCGTTCTTGGGAATTTCAGCCGGAACAAAGGTCTCTTTGCCGGGCTGTGCCTCTGCCAGCCACTGTTCAACAGCGTCGGCAACAATAGCAGTCTCTTCAGCCCTTGCCACATGGCGGCCAAGGATGGAGAAACCGGCATCGCCGAGTTCACGGAATTTTTTAATCCCGAGTTTTTCCTGTCCGGTTTTGGACATATCAGGATTGGTGGCCCACATTCTTGCCAACGGACCAACCTCGTGGGGCTTGTCGTTGTATCTTGACGCTTTAACAAAAGAGTAGGCGCCTTCTTTGTTGGGAGCAGGGACGGTCTTGCCCTCAGTGGGGGTAAGGCCGGTTGTTGAATCGTCGAACCAGGAGTATTTTACATATTCCTTGATATTGGCAGGATCTACGTCATAGTCCTTGCCATCGGTATAAACACCGGCTTTCAACAGGTTGGTGCCCTTGTTGTCCATGGGGAAAACACCCCAGGATGCCAGGTTTTTATGACCCACACCGGTCTTCAGCAGATCGCCGTAAGGCTCTGCCAGAAGGTAAACGATGGGGATATATTTGTTCATGACGAATTCTTTGACTTTTTTGAACCGCATTGCAAACTGGTCCAATGCTTCGCGGGTGGGGATTTCAGTGGCGCCGCCCACAACAATACCCTGTACGTGGGGCATTTTCCCGCCGAGAAGGGCAACCATTTCATGGCAGATTCTTCTCATTTCAAGGGCTTCAAGGTACTGGCCTACGGCCACATCATTGATTTCCTTGGGAACGCGGATATCGTTTCTTTCATATCTGGGGATAAACGGAGCCGTATCAGGACCGTTTACATAGTCAAGCGCTGCCAGATGGTAGAAGTGAAGGATATGGGACTGGAGATAGTTGGCACCCAGGATCAGGTTTCTTGCAATCCGTCCGTTATCAGTCAATTCAACGCCAAATGCATCGTCAAGGGCCAGTGCTGATGCGGTTGCATGGGCCGTGGGGCATACACCGCAGATTCTCTGGGTAATCTGGGGGGCATCCCTGGGGTCCCTGCCGCGAAGGATTTGCTCAAAACCGCGGTACATACCGCCGGATATATGGGCGTCAACAACAACGCCGCCTTTTACTTCCACTTCTGCTTTAAGATGACCCTCGATCCGGGTGACCGGGTCGATATGGATCTTAACCTTTTTTTTGCTGCCGGCCGGTTCAGCCTGTGGTTTACAGCCTGCCATAGTAAAACCTCCTTAAGGTTTAATCAATTTCGGATATTAAGGGATCACGTAAGAATCAATTCACATTCTGTTTGCAAAATACCCAATGTTTTAAGGGGTTTTACAAACAGACTAAGTGAAGTTATTTTTGCGCGATCCTTAAGCGGGTTCATAGAAGGGTGAGGAGCCGTCGGGGAAACCGGGCTCAACACAACCGATGCAGACCGCGTTATCTACACACCAGTTCAGGCCGCCATTCCATTTTCTCTTATAGCAGTCTGCATAGGTGTCCGGACCTTTACATCCGATATCCATACGGCAACCTTTGGGATCTGACAGGGTCTCTGACAGTTCGCCTTCGTCGTACTCGGCAAGTTTCGGGCAGTTGTCATGGATATTTTCACCAAAGAACAGGGTGGGGCGTCCGTCATCATCAAGTTCGGGAATCCCTTTTTCCAGCAGGTGAACCAAAGATCCCACAATCCAGTCCGGATGGGGAGGACAGCCCGGGATATTTACAACAGGAGTTTTAATGCCTTCAGCCTTAAGGAAATCCATAACACTGGTGGCGCTGGTTATATTGCCTTCTGCAGCAGGAATCCCGCCGTAGGCGGAACAGGTACCAATGGCAAGAACGGAACCAGCATCCGGAGCCAGTTGCTTGACAAGATCAACCATGGTGATCTCTTTACCGTGGGCTTCGCCCACGATACAGTATTTTCCGTCTTCTGCCGTGGGAATGGCACCTTCAACCACGAGAGAGAAGCGGCCTTTGTACTCTTCTTCAATGGCGAAGAGATTTTCCATGGCCATCTCACCTTCACTGGCTTCAACCGTGGGATGGAACTGCAGGCTGATCACCTTGAGAAGGATATCTGCAATCGGGGGGGATGTGGAGTTCAGCAGGGTAACTGAACAACCGGTGCATCCCTGTCCCTGGACCCAGATAACCGGGTGTCTTTTCAGGCCTTTTTCCAGGGCCTGGATGAGTGCAGGATTAACCATCTGTGCAATACCGATTCCGGCAGCTGTTCCAGTAACGGTCTTCAGAAAGCTCCTCCTGGACACTCCTGTTTTCTTCAATTGTTCGTCTTTCACGGGCACCTCCTTGATGCTGTTAAAAGTCTTACACCTTCATACGTTATACCGCGGAAAAGTACATTCTTCGCGGATTTTGCAATTTTGATAGGGCAGTATATAAAGTGGTTTTAGGGCTGTCAATGATTTGTATAGAAAAATACGATTATTTGTTGACATTCCATTTGATTTGAAAATACCGGTTTCATTGGCACTGATTCCGATTAATTTTAACTGTAATTTTCCGGGAAATTACTTAAAATCAGCCCTGAAAACAGGGCCGCAAAAACAAATAGTTGATTTGTCCCGGCAAATGAGATTAAATTTCAATATACCGACCTGGTTTTGAATACGAAAGAAGGCAGATATGAACATAGATGAGACAAGATCGAACAGGGAACTGCGGTCAGAAATCCGCGAAGCCGCTTCCAAAGGCGCAAGTGTTGAATTCAAACCCGCCAAAGAATCCATGACATATCATTTCAGCCTCAGGGACTGGTCACCCTCCGGTCTTGGCATTCTTATCCAGAAGGATTCGGATATCCTGGGCTTTATCGAAGTGGGGCAGGAGATCCTTTTAAAGTTTCACAAGGGGGACGCCACCCTGGCACCGGAGCAGCTTAAAGCCCGGATCCGGCATATTTCAGACCCTGCAGGGGGGAGGCACCCCAACCATCTGATCGTGGGGCTGCATATCCTGGAGAGGATTTCAAAATGACCCGGGAATCATCCTGTTATGGGTATGCCCTAAACCTGCAGCCGGTGTCAGGATTATCTGCGGATCAAAGGAGGCAGGTAAAATAAATGGTTGACCAGGAAACCATTAATAAGGTCTTGGGTATTCTCAAAGAAGAGGTTGTGCCGGCAGAGGGGTGTACCGAGCCCATTGCGCTGGCCTATGTGGCTGCCAAAGCAAGGCAGGTGCTGGGTGAAAAACCGGATTGCCTCCGGGTCTGGGTCTCCGGCAACATGATTAAAAATGTAAAGAGCGTGATCGTGCCCAACAGCGGCGGAATGGCCGGGATTGAGGTTGCGGCGGCCATGGGGGCGCTGGCCGGAAACCCGGATAAAGAGCTGCTTGTGATTTCGGACGTCAGGCCGGAGGATATGAACGGGGTGCGTGAATTTGTCAGCCGGAACAGGGTTGAGGTGAATCATGAGCCCACAAATATAAAACTCTATATCCGGATCCAGGCCAATGCAGGTGAGAATTCAGCCAGTGTGGAAGTCAAGCATACCCATACCAATGTAACCGAGGTGATTAAAGACGGTAAAGAGGTTCTCAGCCGGGCCTGCAAGGATACTGATTTCAACTCCCCCCTCACAGACCGGGAAATTCTCTCCATTAAATTGATCCATGACATGGCCGGGTCTATTGATCTCTCCCTTATCCGCCCCGTGTTCAGGGATGTGATTGCCCTGAATTCACGTATTGCAGAAGAGGGGCTTGAAGGCAGCTACGGGGTCAACCTGGGCAAGTGCATCCGGGAGAACATCCGCAAGGGAATTTACGGTGATGACCAGCGCAACCGGTCAGCCTCCCTGGCTGCCGCAGGTTCAGATGCCCGCATGAGCGGCTGCCCCTTTCCGGTGATGACCACATCAGGCTCGGGCAACCAGGGCATGGCCGCCTCCCTTCCCGTTATCCAGTACGCCAGGGACAACTGTCTTGACGAAGAGACCCTGATCCGGGCCCTGTTTTTCTCCCATTTATCCACGGTGCACATCAAAACCCGCGTGGGCAGGTTATCTGCATTCTGCGGCGTCATCTGCGCCTCTGCCGCCGTGAGCGGGGCCATAGCAATGCTTATGGGCGGAAACTATGAGGTGGTGGGATCTGCCATCGTCAATACCCTAGGCAATATTTCCGGTGTGATCTGTGACGGGGCAAAAGCCTCCTGTGCCATGAAGATCGCCACCGGGGTCTATTCAGCCTTTGACGGCGCCATCCTTTCCTTTAACCACAAGTCCCTTGATTTTGGTGACGGAATCGTTGGAGAGGATGTGGAAGCCACCATTGCCAATATCGGAGAACTGGCAAGATCCGGCATGGAGCAGACTGATGAGGTTATTTTGGGGATAATGACTCGGTCTGGGAGGAAGGGATAAGACCAGCGAGAAGAGCGGGAGAAGCTGGAAAAGCAAGAAAAGCAAAGGATGCGCATTCGCGCGGCATTTTAATAATCCGGATATCCTTTGACAGGCGGTGTCAGCAAACTCAATCAAGCAATCATCAAGGTTTAATTTTATCCTTTTTTTCCATGGCGCCTTTAACGGCATGGGCCAAACTGGATTTCAGGATGGGTTTCATAAGAAGACAGTGGATGCCTATCCGGTCCGCAACTGCCGTGTCGATCAGATCGCTGAATCCGGTACAAATGATGATGGGCAGGCTTGGGCGGATGTCTAGGAGTTTTATGGCCAGCATATCCCCTGTGAGATCTGGCATGGTCATGTCTGTAATGACCAGGTCAAAATGGAAGGGCCTGGCTGAAAAGAGTTCAAGGGCATCCACGGGATTATCCATGGGAGTCACCTCATATCCCAGGCGTTTGAGCATCTGCTTTTCAATTTTAATCGTATTGGGTTCATCATCCACAAGCAGAATTCGTCCCTCTCCTCCGGGCAGATCTGGGCTGGCATGCTCGTTGATGGCCTGGCTGACCGGCCCGGCCAGAGGGAAATAGACCATGAATTCACTTCCCTTGCCGACCCGGCTGTTGACTCTGATTTTTCCCTTGCAGTTTTTGATGATTCCGTGAACCACTGAAAGTCCCAGGCCTGTTCCTTTGGTAAGCCCCTTGGTGGTAAAATACGGGTCAAAAACTCGGCTTAATACTTTTTCACTCATTCCCACGCCTGTGTCTTTTACTGTCAGGCAGACGTATTCACCCGGAAAAATGCGGATGTCTTCAGAATCCCGGGAAGTGGGGCCGCCCTCTTTTAAGGAAATGGTCAGGGTGCCTCCGGAGTCCTGCATGGCATGGTAGGCATTGGTAATAAGGTTCATGACCAGTTGGTGGATCTGGCTCGGGTCGGCCAGCACCTGCCGGCAGTTTTTGTCAATGTCATGGACGATGGAAATAGTGGCGGGTATAATGGCGGTTGACAGGCGTATGACTTCTTTGACAACGGCCTGGATTTTTACCGGTTTAATCTCCTGGTCCATCTGACGGCCGAACGAAAGAATCTGCATGACCAGGTCCCTTGCTCTGAGGGCGGCTTTAAGAATTTCATCCACAGATTCGTTTAAAGGACTGTCTTCAGGGATATCGTCTTTCAGTATTTCAGTAAATCCAATAAGGGGGGATAAGATATTGTTGAAATCATGGGCAATTCCACCTGCAAGTGCACCGACCGCTTCCATTTTCTGTGCCTGCTGAAGCTGCTTTTCAAGCTGCATCCGCTGGGTTTCCACGGCAACCCGGTCTGTAATATCATTGATGACAACAAGATAGACCTCTCCCAGAGGCACCATACTGAATTCACAGATTCTCTTTTTCCCGGCTTTTGTGGAGATTTCCCAGACCTGGGCACCAATGTTCCTGCTGGAGGTCTCTGCATTCCGGATAACTGTTTTCCAGGCGTTTCGAGCCTTCTCACGGTAGTTCTCATCCGGGTAGGCTGACTTCCACCATGTGTCGATTGTGGGAATGTCGGATTGGGTATAGCCGAACCGCTCTACGAATGTTTCATTTAGAAAAAGGACTTCCTGGCAGACATTGATAATTGCCGTGGGCAGGGGCGATTTTTCAATCATGGTTTTAAACCGGGTCTCGCTTTCTGCCAGTGTTTTCTGGGCTGCCTCACGTTCATTCATCTCCACCCTGAGTTTTTCATTGGTACGCAACAGGTCTTTGTAGCGTTTCCGCACCAGGATCTCCAGACGTTCATTCTCGTTTCGGAGCCGGTCTTCAGCTGCCTTGATCCTCAGCATGGCCTTGACCTGGGCTGCCAGTTCCGCCTCATTGATGGGCTTGGTTAAAAATGCATCCGCTCCCAGTTCCAGGGCTTTTATCCGATGATGGGAACCGGTCTTGAGCGCCGTGAGAATCACAACGGGAATGGTTTGGGTATCCGGTCTGGATTTCAAAATCCGGCAGGTTTCGAACCCGTCCATTTCCGGCATGTGGATATCCAGAAGAATAACGTCCGGGCATTCCCTGGCCGCAATATCAATACCTGCCTGCCCGGAATCTGCGGTCAGAATATCACAGGAACCGATCATAATTTTCAGCAGGGCGGTGATGGAAACCAGGTTGTCCGGAACATCGTCAATGGCAAGTATTTTAGTCATGGCATCTCCCTTTTTCTGCCCAACCGGCTTTCCAGAGTCTCTATAATGACATCAGGATCAATGGGTTTGGCAATATAATCGTCGCACCCGGCATTGAGTATTCTTTCCCTGTCCCCCTTCATTGCCTGGGCGGTCAGGGCGATGACCGGAATCTTCCTGGTCTTGTCATGGGCCTTGAGCGCCTTGACCACGGCAAACCCGTCCATGACGGGCAAGGCAATATCCAGCAGAATCAGATCCGGAAGAATGGCAATTGCCCTGTCAATTCCCTGTTTTCCGTCTGTTACCCCGATAATGGCGTAGGTCCGGCCCAGTATTGCCTTAATGGTAGTCATATTGTCCGGGTTATCCTCCATAACCAGAATCAGAGGTTTTCTCCCGGTGTCCGGTCGTACCGGGACCAAGGGGGCCTTTTCAACACGGGCGGCTTCGCCGGAAGGGGATACCATCCGGCGGACACACCGGACGAGTTCTTCCTGGTTAACATCTCCTTTCTGGATCAGATGGTGAACATTGTTGCCACTCAGTTTTTCCATGTCCCGGGCCGTCAGGTCTTTGGCCGTGAGAATCAGGACCGGAATCTCCCGTGTCTCCGGTGTGCTCCGAATGGATTCAAGAACCTGAAACCCATCCACATCCGGCATCATCAGATCAAGAATGATACCGTCCGGTATCTGCCGGGTCACACGGTCTATGGCCTGACGTCCGTTCCTGGCAATGTCCACCCTGAATTCCAGGGCTTCCAGTGCGGTCCGGACCTGAATTACAGCTGCACCATTGTCTTCCACCAGCAGAATGCGGCCCGGGTGCTTTTCATCCGGTTCCGGTGCTGAAACCGCTGCCCGGCCCGGCTCAACTCGCCTTCCGATATTGGCCAGTATGGCTTTTATTTTTGCCGCAAGCTCGGAAGCTTCAGCCGTGCCTTTGGTCAGGACGGACGACACCCGGGATTCCAGCACTTGCCTCTCCTGCAGGGTGAGGTCCTTTGCCGTCACAATAATTACTGGCAGGTGGGCGGTATCCGGCATGGAGCGGATATGCCTGAGTACCTCAAATCCGTCCATGCCGGGCATGACAAGATCCAGTATTACCATATCCGGAAAGTCGGTTTTAAGTATTTCAATGCAGGTCCGGCCGTCTGTTGCCCGCAAAACCTCCATTCCCTGTCTTTCGATCATCCGGGCCGTCTGTTCCAGGTCCGTGGCATTGTCGTCAACCACCAGTATTCGGGAGGGCGGACTGGTAAATAATTTATTGATTTCAGCAATCAAAACCTCATGTCGGATGGGTTTTGTCACATATCCCACGGCACCCAACGCAAACCCCGTGGCATGGTCCTGGGACTGGGAAACAATGATGACCGGAATATCTGATGTTGCCGGATCTTTTTTCAACTCTCCCAGAACTTCCCATCCATCCTTGTCCGGCATCATGATATCCAGGGTAATTGCCGCAGGTCTGTGTTCCCTGGCCATTTTGAGTGCGGTTTTTCCCGAATCCGCGGTAATGCAGTCATAGCCTTCCCCGGTCAGGGCGGATGATATGGTTTCCAGCATATCCGGGTCATCATCCACAACCAGTATGGGGGTGATCTTTCCCGGAAGGACCTGCTTTGGAAAAGAAATATCCGGCACAGGCGGGGAAGATTCCTGATACCTGACCGGAAGAAAAATACTGAATACACTTCCTTTGTCCGGGGTACTTTCCACACGGATATCGCCGCCCAGCAGCTTTGCCGATTTATAAGCAATGGACAGGCCAAGTCCCGTGCCTTCAAACTGACGGGTGGATGCCCCGTCTACCTGCCGGAATTCCTCAAATATGCCGCCCAGGTCATCTGCGGAAATACCGAGGCCCGTGTCCTCCACCCGGACCCGGACCCGGCCGCTCTCAGACAGGTTGGCGGAAACCCTGACATGGCCTTTTTCGGTAAATTTCACGGCATTGGCAATAATATTCTGGAAAATCTGGTAAACCCGGGATTCATCGCTGATCATCTCCGGGAGATCCGAAGAGATATCACGCTCCAGCAGGATTCCCTTTTCGCAGGCCAGAGGCTCGATACTGTCCAGAATGGTATCCAAAACAATATTGAGAGAAAAACGGTTCCGGCTGACCTCCATGCGACCGGCCTCTATTTTTGACAGATCAAGGATGTCATTGATCAGGGTGAGCAGATGCTTTCCGTTTCGTTCAATAATGGTCAGGTAATCCAGTTCCTCCGGGGAAAGCTTTTCCTTGGCCTGGACCAGGAGAACCCTGGATAAGGCGTTTACTGAATTTAAAGGAGTTCTGAGTTCGTGACTCATATTGGACAGAAATTCGCTTTTGAGTTGGTTGGCCTCTTCAACCTGAGCCCGCTGGTCTTCCAGGGCCAGATTCTGGATTTTGAGTTCATGGGACTGCTGCTGGAACTCTTCATTCAGTGCCTGAAGCTCTTCCGCCTGGATTTGGAGTTCTTCATTGGCCCCCTGGGAAACGGAGAGCAGCTCCTTGATCCGATCGTTCTGGAATGCAGTGTGAAGGGCGGTTGAAATAATATTGGCGGCCGACTCAAGGTAGTCTTTTTTAATCTGATCTATGGGGGTGAATGACGCCACTTCAAGGATGCCGTAGAGTACATTTTTGTGAAACAGGGGCAAGGCATATATGGCAAGAGGGGGTTCGTTCACGGTTCCGGACCGGCCCACTGCATCCTCCCTCACAATGTCCGTCAGGAGAATCGGACTTTTTTCCACAGCCACCTGGCCGACAATTCCCTGGCCCAGGCGGAACCGGTTGGCCAGGTGGGTTCTTTCCACCAGCGCATAGGATGATTTCAGTTCACAGACCTGATCAGTCTCGTTAAAACGGTAGAGTGCTCCGGCACAGGCATCTGTATAGCGGCACACAGTCCGGATGCTTTTTTCCAGGATTTCATCATAAGTCAATTCCCCGAACAGGGTTTTATTCAGTTCATTCTGTCCGTCGCCGAGCCAGAACTGGCGTTTGAGACGAAGGATCAACATGTTGAAGTGCCCGGCCATTTCCGTGATTTCGTTTCGTCCCTTCAGCCGTACCTGTTCCAGTTTTTCAGATCCTGTAAATGCAGTCATGTTTTCTTTCAGATCAGAAACACTGGACAGGATGCTGGACGACACAAGATAGCCGATTCCCACTCCGGCAAAGATCATGAGGATAATAAAGAATATTGCATTGTTGAATATTCCGGATTCCACCTCCCCGGCATCAGCCATGAACCCGTCTGCCTTACGGACGGCATAGGTGGTTAAAGCCGACATTTTCAACTCCAGGCGGGCCACATAGTCAGCTCCCTTTTCCCGGGTAATCCGGTTGGCTCCCTCCAGATCTCCCCGGAGGACCAGTTCCTCGACTTCCACCCGAATAGGTTTCCACCTGGCAAACATTTCAGTTGTTTCACGGGCCAGTTTTTTCCCCTCTTCTCCCAGAATGAATTCCAGGATTGTTTCCATTTCGGCATATACCTTTTTTTCTTCATTTTGTACGGTTTGGATTGCCATGGTAATGGAGAGCTGCGTATGGGATGTGGATACGTCCTTCATGCTCCGGTGCATGCTGATCACACCGGCTTTGGCCCTGAGGGCCGCATTTGAAACCCGCAGGGGGTGATCGTACAGGGTCTGGGTCAACTGGCTGAGCCTGCCCATCTGGCTGATGGAAATCAGGCCGAACAGGAGAAAAAGAAGGGCCATAAGGGTAAAGGCCAGGATCATCCTGGTTTTTATGGTCATCTGGTTCAGCAGTGCCATCAAACACCTCCTATGCGTGCGGATCTGGTTTACGAAATATCTGGCAACACGGAATTTCCCTGATCAGCCGGTCCGTATACTGCCCGTGTATGGTTTCCGACTGCCCCAGAATCAGATACCCTTTCGGGGCAATGGACCGGTATAGTTTTTCACATATTTTTTTTTGGTTTTCCCGGGAGAAATAAATTAATACATTTCTGCACAGAACAAGATCGAAATCACCGAACACACTTTCCGGAGGGACATGTGTTCTGGGGTCCATCATATCATAAAATGAAAAGTCCACCATTTTTTTTATTTCCTCGTCCAGGTGATACTCTTTTCCCTCTTTCCGAAAATACCTTTGGACCCTTTCATGCCGCACGTTCTTAATCTGATCGAATTGAAACCTGCCAATGACGGCTTGCTCCAGTATGGCCGAATCGATATCCGTACCAAAAATACGGACATCCATTTCAATATGCTGTTTTTCAAGGTGCTCCCTGATCTGTATGGCCAGGGAATAGGCCTCTTCTCCCATGGCACAGCCAGCGGACCAGATTCTCAACCCGCTCCTGTCCTTTTGTTTGTCCGCGATGACAGCCCCGAGAATTTTATGGTCCAGATACTCAAAGGTCAGGGGGGTACGGAAAAAGGAGCTGACATTAACGGTCAGGGTGTTCAGCAACAGGCGCAATTCCTTTGGATGCGCTGTCAGGTGGCGGTGGTATTCCCGGGTGCCTGCGCACCCGAGTGCCGATATCCTGGAGTCGATCTTTTTCCGGCAAAAGGCATGTCTGCGCCGGGGAAAATCAAATCCCGAACATTGGGACAGATATGCCAGGAGGTTTTCAAGAGGACAGGACATTATTTTTCCCGGAGTCCGTGCGAATAGAATAATCGCTTTTCGTCATATACCTGAACTCCCTGTTTCCTGCGAATGATAACCGATGTTTTTTTGAAGCCGTCCCAGATTCTCGAAGGTAATATTTGTAAAGTATAAAATGAAACGCAAAACAGATCAAGCCTTTTGCCCAGCCCCCTAACTAAAAAAAGGAAAACCCCCGTTGAGCTTGGTGAGTCAGGTAGATAGGGACCGCGTAAGAATTAGTTCACATTCTGTTTGCAAAATACCCAATATTTTAAGGTTTTTTGTAAACAGGCTAGATGAGGTTATTTTTGCGCGATCCCATAGAGTGTTTTCGATCAAAAAAACTATCATCAACAAAGTAGATTCTATGGGATTTGTCGTCCGGATATGCCGCCAATGTTCTGCAGGAAAATCATAGAAGTTCAGAAGGACATCCCGATCTTTTACCTCACATTCCACACCCCTAACCGGTAAAATTGGACTATTATTTTTTCGGACTTTTGCTTGAGAGAGAAATCATTTTCTGAATACAATTTAGACTAGATTTTTTTTGTTTGTTGCATTATG
>JAKSAX010000548.1 GCA_022361395.1 Desulfobacterales bacterium
AGCGGCAAGGCGCCGGGTCAGATCTATTACGCAGGCGGTGTGGGGGATGTGAACACGGCCAGGAAGAAAAAGATCGCCCTGGAGCAGAAGGACCTGAAAAACCAGATTTACAACCGGATCGAATGGATGTGCGCCCAGGCCCTGACCGGTACAATGTCCGTTGTCCAGAAAAACGTGTCCTTTCAGGTGGATTATCTCATGCCTGCTTCTCACAAGATTATCCTGCTGGGCGGAGATAAGTGGTCTGAAGAAACTGCCAAGGTGAGAGCCAATATTGAAGCCTGGGCACAGCTGATCATTGACGCCCTGGGATATGGCCCCACTATTGCCATCTGCGGGTCTGACGCGGCCACGGCCCTGGGATACAGGGTTGCCGAGGATAAGTGGTTTGATTCGCGTTCCCTGAATGCCGGTGAATTCACCTGGAAGGCCTCTTCCAACTATATGGGACGGGCAGGCGGGATTGATTTCTACAAGTACGGGTCTAAATATGAGAACGATTCCGGGATAGATGTCGGCCTGATCCCTTCAAACAAGATTTATTTCATTGCCACCCAGGCGCGGTTCTCCGTTGAGTTCGGTTTAATTGCCGATCTGGATGCCGAGGCCCAGGTCATGGGGGAGATCTTTTCCAAGGCCTGGAAGGAAAAAGATCCCTCAGCCCTGAACCTTCTGGCTGAATCAAGGCCCCTGCCGGTCTGCTGGGAGCCTGAGGCAATTGTTGAAGCCCAGGTTGTGGATTAAATCGCTGGCTAATTGGACAGGAGAAGAACATGGATAGCAAAAAAGTATATCTGACCAAAACGGTTTTGTACGGGGGCAAACACCACCCGCCCGGATCTGATCATGATTGGCCCGAGGACATCGTGGATGAACTCATTGATAAAGGTGCGGGCAAGCCTGTGATGGATGTCAGGGCCGGGGAGAATGAGGAACAGGAGGCCAAAAAAAGGGAGGAACTGCTTTGGGCCGCTTCCAAAGCTGCTGAAGACGGGGACGTGACCGGAAGCGGTGCGCCAACGGTTGCGGCCATGGAAAAGATTCTTGGCTATGGCGTTACCGGTGCGGAAAGGGATGAGGCCTGGGAAACCCTTAAACAGGAGCAGGGATCTGATGCCTGAATATTTCCGGGAGTTCCTGGTTGAGGCTGCCAGGCTGGCGCCGGTGGTTTTCCTGTCGGTCCTGGGCGGGGTGGTGGCCCAGATCAACCGGCCAAGGGAAGAGTTTTCCTGGTGGTGGCTCCTGGTGGGTGTGGTTGCGGCTGCATTTGTAGGAATTGTGGTGCACTTCCTTTTGGTCTCCACTTCCTTTCCGCCAGGGGTGAAGAGCGCGGCTATTGCGGTTTCCGGGTATGCGTCCCGGGATGTCCTGTCCATCCTTAAAAAGCGGTTCATCAGGGGCCTGAAAAAGGAGATCCGGTGATGGACAATACGTTTAAGGACCTGATGGCCCGGGACCTGGATGAGATCTTTTTTGACGCGGATGCGTTTGCTGAAGAGATCTTTTGGGACGGGGAAAAGATCACGGTGATTGTTGAGGATGTGGAAGCCAGGGAGGGGATGCTTGAAAGCGGGCTGGAAGAAAAGCTTATCCGGGTTCGCAGGAAGGATATCCATGTCCGGCTGCAGCAGGGGGATCAGGTGATCCTGGGACTGGACCCGGGGCTGGTTCACGGTGGTGAGCGGTGGCATATCGCTAAGGTGAATGAAGCCGGGGATGAGTACGTGGTTTTATTTGAAAGGTCTGTGTCATGAGAAAGAGCAGGCTCCTGAGAGTTGAAGTGGTCAACAATTCGGACCTGGCAGCGGAGTTTATCCAGGCCTTTGCCGCTAAAGGCAAAAGAGGGGTGACACGGGCTGTGAACCGCGCGGTTAATGGTGTGCGCACCGACGGGGGTAAGCTGATCCGTGAGGATTACAACGTCAAGGCCGGGGTGATCCGCAAGAGCTTCCGGGTTCAGCGGGCAGGGGGAGGTGCTCTCAAGGGGGCTGCAATTGCATCGGGCAGCCGGATCCCGCTGCTGGCATTCGGGGCCAGGCCGGCAAAGCCCGGGGGAAGGCGGCCGAAAAAAGGGGTTTCCGTTAAGGTGAAAAGTACCAGGAAAACGGTGCGCGGGTCTTTTGTGGCCGGGATGAAAAGCGGGCACGTCGGGGTTTTTATGAGGGAGGGCAAGGCCAGGTTTCCGATCCGGGAGAAGTTCAGCTATGCAGTGCCGGAGATGCTGAACCGGCCTGAGAAGGTGAAAACCATAGAGGCGAATGCGGTCAGGCGGTTTGATAAAAATCTTGCCCATGAAATTGATTATGCATTCCGGAAATTCGGAGTCCGGTAATGTCTTTTCTTTTGATTAAAGCGTTTGAGGATCTTCTTAAGGATGGGTTTTCCGATGCGAAGTTCCGGAAATCGGATAAGGAGCCCGGGGAATATTGCTCTCCTGAGTTTTTTATCGGGGCCCTGCCTCCAAAGGAGAAGGGCAATAATCCTGTGTATACGGAACAAAGCGAATACCCCTTTATCCTGAACCGGTTCAAGGTCGGTGTTGATGATGAGGATGATTCCACTGTTACCATTCACACGGTGTGCGGCTCGTTTACGGCCGGGGATATTGAGTCCGGGGAAAATGACGTTGTCAACATGGTCATGCGGTGCAGAAGATTAATCCTGGAACGGCAGATGCTGGAGAAAAGATTTGAGCTGGTACTGCCGCTGAAGTGGCATGTGGGGGACAAGGAAGACCTGAACCGGCAGGCCCATCCCTATTACACAGGGGAGCTTTTTACGACCTGGCGGCTGCCTGCCATTGCACGAACATTATTACTTGAAGAGGAGAAAAAGGTTTATGGCGCGTAAAGCAAAGAAAAATACCGGGCCGAAGTTGCCTAAGCTTCCGGACCCTGCGGTTTATATCGGGCCGAATATGGGCGGGGAACTGCCCATGACCCAGTTCAATGTGTACCGGAAAGGCTTGCCGGCACCTGTAAAGGATCGCTTTGAATCAGACCCTGCATTTGCAAAGCTGTTTGTTCCTGTGGCGGACCTGGCAGGGGCCAGGCTTAAACTAAAAGACCCGGCATCGGATGCGGCAAAGGCATTCAGGGCTGTGGTGAAAGGCCAGGGGAGGTAAATCAATATGAGTTATAAGCACGGTGTATATACCTATGAACAGCCGACTTCCATTTTGCCGCCGGTGCGGGTGTCTGCGGGGCTGCCGGTGGTGTTCGGCACTGCCCCGGTTCATCTTCTGGAAGATACCGGGCCGGTGAATAAGCCGGTTCTTTGTTACACTTATCCGGAGGCGGTGACCAGGCTTGGGTATCATGATGCCTGGGAGGACTGGACACTTTGTGAATTCATGAATGCCATGTTTTCACTTTTTTCCGTGGCGCCTGTTGTTTTTATAAATGTTTTTGATCCTGCGGTTCACAAGAGTGATGTGGCAGCGGAAGAACAGGCTGTTGCCGACGGTAAGGTGACCCTGGCGCATACCGGCCTGCTGGCCGAGCCTGTGGTGAAAAACTCTGCAGGGTCCACCACCTTTGAAAAAGGCACGGATTACACGGTAGACCTGGCCACGGGTGTGATCTTCCGGGTTGAATCCGGGAATATGGCTGCGGATGAGGCCCTGAAAATAGATTACACCTGGGGAGATCCTTCCAAGGTCACTGCCGCTGACATCATCGGCGGGGTGGACGGCGGTACAGGAGCGCTTTCCGGGCTTGAGCTGCTGAACTCGGTATTTCCCATGTTCGGGCTGATTCCGGGGCAGGTGGCGGCGCCCGGCTGGTCTTTTGATTCGGGCGTGGCTGCTGTGATGCATGCCAAGGGCGGGAATATCAACGGGCATTTCAAGGCCGTTGTCCTTGCTGATATTGATTCCAATACCGTTACCCAGTACACGGACGTGGTTGCCGCGAAAAATGCGGATAATTTTACGGATGAGCAGCTGGTGGTGTGCTGGCCCAAGATCAGGCTCGGGGATAAGGAGTTCTGGCTCAGCACCCAGGTGGCCGCGCTCATGTGCCAGGTGGACGGATTGAATGAGGACATTCCCTATGCCAGCCCGTCAAACCGGAAATTGCAGATGGATTCCGCCGTGGCCAACGGAACCGAGGTCTGGCTGGACCCGTCCCAGGCAGCTTACCTGAACGGCCAGGGCATTATCACTGCCCTGAATTTTTCCGGGGGCTGGAAATGCTGGGGCAACCGGACCGGGGCGTATCCTTCTGTTACCGATGTTAAGGATTCTTTTTTATCCATAAGGCGGATGTTCAACTGGATCGGGAATACCATTGTACTGACCTATTGGCAGAAGGTGGATTATCCGGCCAACCGCAGGCTGGTTGAGACCATCCTGGATTCCATGAATATCTGGCTGAACGGCCTTGCGGCCCGGCAGTTTATCCTCGGGGGCAGGGTGATGTTCCTGGACGATGAGAATCCCACCACGGACCTGATGGACGGGATCCTCAAGTTTCATGTGTATGTGACGCCGCCGTCCCCGGCCAGGGAGATTGATTTTATCCTGGAGTATGATCCGGCTTATGTCGCAACCCTGTTCGGTTAGAGCGAACCCAATTAATAAAGGAAAGAAATCATGTCAAACAAAATGCCGGAAAAACTGATCAATTTCCGTGTGTATAAGGACGGGAACGATCTGCTGGGTGTGGCTGATGTGGATCTCCCGGATCTTGAGGCCATGACGGATACGATTAAGGGCGCGGGTATTGCGGGTGAGGTGGAAAGCCCTGTGCTCGGCCATTTCGGGCCCATGCCCATGACCATTAACTGGCGGACGGTGACGGGCAATACCATGGCCCTTGCCCAGCCCAAATCCCATCAGCTTGAGCTGCGGGCCGCGACTCAGAATTATGATTCGGCTGCAGGCGAGTATTCCACGGGCAGCCAGAAGGTGGTGGTAAAGGCCACGCCTAAGAAAACGGCCCTGGGCAAGCTGGACGTGGGCACGAAGCAGGACAGCGGGTCTGAGTTTGAGTGCAATTATATCAAGATCTGGCTGGATGGGCAGGAAAAGCTGGAGATCGATAAATATAACTTTATCTGTGTGATTGACGGGGTTGACGTGCTGGCTGACGTGCGGAAGGCCCTGGGGCTTTAACCGGTATCAGGAAGGGAAATTTTTGAGATGAGTGAAAACGTAAAGCTGAACAGGACAGTAAAAAAAAAAAAAAAAAAGATCAAGGAA
>JAKSAX010000402.1 GCA_022361395.1 Desulfobacterales bacterium
AGGGACAGGTCCCTTCTCCCCAAAGGGGTAGAGGGGTAAACAGCAAACCAGGTCACCTGCCGCTTTAAGGCCAGTGATCACCATTGTACAAGGAGCAAGCCAGCATGGAAATTTCAACCAAGCCTGACCGCACCTATTCAACCACCCCTTTGACCAGAATTATCGGGGATTATGACCCCCTTCTTTTCTGGCCGGTTTTAGGCATGTTCATCATTATCGTCATTGCAGGACTCTTTTTTCCCGACGCCATGGGGGAAACCCTTTCAGGGACCCGAAATTTTCTGCTGTTTAACTTCAGCTGGGCATTTCTTCTTGGAGTGGGCGCTACCCTGTGTTTTGCTGTTTATCTTATTTTCAGCCCCTATGCCGACCTGAAACTGGGCAAAGAAGAGGATGTACCTGAATTTTCATTCGTGGCCTGGGTGGCCATGCTGTTCAGCTGCGGCCTGGGCATCGGCTTTGTCTTTTTTGCCGTTTCCGAACCGCTGACCCACCTGTACCAGTCTTCCCACGTGGTGGACACCAGCACCGCAGGCACCATGAACGGGGTGCCCAGGGCCGTTCACCTGGCCATTTTCGACTGGGGTCTCCATGCATGGGCCCTTTTTGCCGTGGGCGGCTGGGCCATCGCTTTTCCTGCCTACCGCCTGGGCCTGCCCCTGAACATCGGTACCGGCCTCTACGGCATCCTTGGGGACAAGTGCACCACCAGCCTCTGGGGAAAGCTGGCCGACGGCCTGGGTGTTCTGGGAACCGTGGGAGGCAATGCCGCCTCCATAGGTCTTGGGGTGGCATCAATCAGCTTCGGCCTCCATACGGTATTCGGTCTTGATCTTGGGAACACGGGCAAAGCCGGGATTATGCTGGTCATTATCGTGGCCTATGTCTGGAGTGCGGCCAGCGGAGTGGAAAAGGGCATTAAATTCCTGAGCCTGATCAATTTATGCCTGGCAAGTACGGTGGTAATGATCCTGCTCTTTTTCGGAAATGCTCCCACCCAATATCTGCTTAACCTGCTTACCCAGGAAATCGGAGAATATTTTTCAGGCCTGATTACCATGACCTTCTGGAGCGATGCCGGCAATGTGGAGCAGCGGGACTGGCTGGGCTGGTGGGTGATCTTCAACTGGCTGTGGTGGATCTCCTATATTCCCTTCTGCGGCGGATTCATTGCCAGAATATCCAAGGGCAGAACCTTAAAGGAATTTGTATTGGGGGTATTGATCACGCCCCTGTTCCTGACCATCATCTGGTTTACGGTCTGGGGCGGGTCTGCCGCCTATACAGATGTCACCGGGGTGGCTCCCCTCTGGGACGGGGTCCAAAACAATTTTGAGGCCGGCATCTACATGCTTCTGGATACGGTAAAGGGCGGATGGTGGCTGAGCCTGATCATCCTCATCAATATGACCATATTTGCCGTGACCACGGCAGACTCCGCCTCTTTTTTCGCCTCCATGCAGATGTCCAGGGGCAACAGGAACCCCAAAATCGCCATGCGCCTTCTCTGGGGCCTGGCCATCGGTGTCACCGGTCTTATTTTTCAGCTTTTCGGCGGGTTCAAAGCCATTAAAAGCCTGGCCATTGTTGTGGGATTTCCCTTCTTCTTTGTCAGCATCGCCTTTATGGTATCGGTCTACAAGATGCTCAGGGCGGCAAAAGCAGGAAAACTCTAAATCATAATTAATTTACAGATAACCGGAGAAAAAATGAGTACTAACGCACAGGAAACAGATCAGTCAAAAGTAATGGAAGCCTTATACTGGTGGGGCATTCCCACCCTTTTCAGGTGCCCAAACGACACAGGGCTTGATGATTGCGACATCGCCCTGGTGGGGGTACCCCACAGTTCGGGAAACGGCACCACCGAAAGGGACCAGCATTTAGGGCCCCGGGCTGTCCGGGACATGTCCGCCTATGCCAGAAGGGTCCACGGCCAATTTGAATTTTCCCCCTGGGACACCTGCAGAATAAAGGATGTGGGTGATGTCGCCCTGCCCGAAGCCATGGACAATGAAAAATGCATTGAACGGATAACCGACTATTTTAAAAAACTGGATGCCGCAGGCATTCCCCCGGTCTCCATCGGCGGTGACCATGCCATCACCGGCGGCATCCTCCAGGGTATCGCCGGAAAGGACTCTGTGCTGACCAGTGGTCAAAAAGCTGCCCTGCTCCATTTTGACGCCCACACCGATACCTTTCACAACCTGGATCACTTCATGGGCGCCAAAAAGTCAGCAGCACACTGGGGCAGCTATCTGGTGCGCCAGGGCCAGGTGGATGCCTCAAAAAGCGTCCAGATCGGCATCCGGGGGAACCCGCGCACCACGGACTGGCTGGCCCCCAGCTACGAGCTGGGCTATGAGGTCATCACCAAGGCCCGGTTCGATGAAGAAGGCATTGACGCCAGCATTGACCTGATCAATGACCGCATCGGGGACGCTCCCCTGTACGTGACCTTTGATCTTGACTGCCTTGATCCCACCATTGCCCCGGGGGTATCCAACCTTGAGCCGGGATGTGAAGGGTTCAAGGTGGACCAGGTCATGAAAATCCTGCGCAGCCTCAGGGGGAAAAACATTATCGGCGGTGATGTGGTCTGCATCATGCCCACCAAGGATTATCCAAATAAGATCACGGCCCAGGTGGCGGCTGCGGTCATGTTTGAAATGATCTGCCTGATTGCCGACAAAAAAAGGGCTTTCACCTGATATTGTAATAGCCGCAACTCTCTCACATCAGCCCGGATGTTCCGGGCTGATGTGTCTTTTTCCACCATTCAAACCTGTCCTCTCCCTCCCTGGTTTGGGGCTTGAATGGTAACACGCCTTGTGACATACTTGTTGCACCCCGTTGATAATAGTTTTTTGGTTGAAAACATTCAATCTACCTGATTCATCAAGTTCAACGGGGTTTTTCTTTTTTTTAGTGCTATATTTGGGATCTCAGGTTCGACTTGACATCTGAAAATTATTTGGTTAAGAAACCAAGCTTACAGTAAATATAAGGAGGCATTTATGAGTATTGACGCCCATATTCTTAAACCCCTTGATTTTTTTACGGATTTCAACCTGCACGAATTGGAAGCCTGTGCAGCGGCATTTAAATCCAGAACTGTCGAGGCCGGTGAGGTCATAATTGAACGAGGCACCCCGGCCCTTACTTTCTTCATTATCCTTTCCGGAAAATATGAGGTTGCCTTTAAAGAAAACCATTCGATTATTTTAGATCGAAAGGGCGAGATCATGGGCTGGTCAACTGTTGTCCACCCATTCAACTATATCGGAACCGTTAAAGCCCGAAAAGACGGGGAGGTGCTGGAAATATCCAGCCGTGATTTTTATGAACTGATCCAGGGCGATAATGCTCTGGGGGAAAAAATAATGAAAAAAATTGACAGAATCGCCTCAGAGCGGCGAACTATAGCTGCAGGATCACAACAGACGAGACAGGAGGATTAATTTTGTACGGATTAGAAGCCATAAGCGCCCATAACGGATGGGCAATGGCCATTACCGGACCGCTGATAGTAATGTCGGGACTAACCATCCTGTCCATTATCATCTCCCAGCTGCATAAAGTGGTTGCCATCTTTGACAAAAAAGAGAAACAGGCCGCAGAACCCGCCGTTAAGACCCAGGCGAAGATAACGGCGCCCAAGGTAATGCCGGCAGACATTTCGGAAACAGCCGAAATTTACCAGAAACTCATTGACAGGCTTGAACAACCGTTTGAACTCAAAGACCTTTACCGGGTTGCAGAGGAAAACGATTTTCCCCACCCTATTCTGACAGCCAAGCTTTTTAGGGATGCCGGAATACTGGAACAGGCCGGTGAGGGTGTATTTACCTGGAACAGATAAGCATTCACAATTGGATACAAAATGCCTGAAACGGCATAAAAACATTAAATTAAGCTTATACCGGCCCAATAAGACCGGGCATTGTGAATAGCTTTTAAGCGAAACAGACTCAATAATTAGGAAAAGAAGAATGGAACTACTTCTCCAGTTTTTATCAAACACTGGTTTTTATCTCGCAGAGTATCGAAATTTTGTTATGCTGGGCATCGGCTCTTTATTTGTTTACCTGGCCATTGCCAAACAGTATGAACCTCTCCTGCTGCTGCCTATTGGTTTTGGAGTTCTCATAGGTAACATCCCATTTTTCAAAGGCTTCGGGCTGGGAATTTATGAACAGAACAGTGTCCTGCACTATCTCTACTTCGGGGTGACCACCGGTGTCTATCCATCCATTGTTTTTCTCGGGCTCGGGGCTATGACAGATTTTTCATCGCTGTTGGCAAGGCCCAAGCTCATGCTTTTGGGTGCTGCCGCCCAGACCGGAATCTGGGCAACGCTGTTGAGTGCCATGGCATTGGGGTTTATGCCCAATGAAGCCGCATCCATCGCCATTATCGGCGGTGCGGACGGGCCCACCTCAATCTTTTTAACCGCCAAACTTGCACCGCACCTGATCGGCCCGATAGCCATAGCAGCCTATTCCTATATGGCATTGATCCCCATCATCCAGCCACCCATCATGCGGCTTTTGACCACCCGCCAGGAACGGCTTATTCGTATGCCCGAACCCCGCCCGGTATCTAAAAAAGAGCTGATGATATTTCCGGTGGTGGGCCTGTTCCTCTGCTGTTTTCTGGCGCCTGCTTCCATTCCGCTGTTAGGCCCCTTTTTCTTTGGCAACATCATGAAAGAGTCAGGGGTTGTTGACCGCCTGGCCAACACGGCCCGTACAGCAGTCATTGATACGGCAACAATATTCCTGGGCTTAACTGTCGGCGCATCAACCCAGGGAGATGTCTTCCTCAATCCCAAGTCAGTCGGAATTTTCCTGCTGGGTGCGGTTGCATTCAGCATTGCCACGGCATCAGGCGTTATTTTTGCCAAAATCATGAACCTATTTATGACAGAAAAGATTAACCCGCTGCTCGGGGCAGCCGGGGTTTCGGCCGTTCCCGGTTCAGCACGGGAGGTTCACCTGGTGGGCCTTAAGGAAGACCCGACCAACTTCCTGCTGATGCATGCCATGGCCTGTAACTCTTCAGGCGTAATCGGCTCAGCTGTCTGTGCCGGTATACTGTGGAGCTTTATGATGTAAGAAATAACGGTTGGCGGAATAAATCTCCCATAAAGAGAATCAAGACTTATGGTCAGCAGCTTTAACCGGAAAGGTGCCGGATATTAAAGATGACGGATTTGATTACAGCTTTTGTCTCAATAATTATCTGCGCATGATACGGGACAGGGCTGCTGACACTGAGAACAATCCATAGGCGTTTTGAGTTTTTTTAAAGGAGATCCCCTGTTGCCGGTCCCATATCAAAATGGTTGACGTTAAACCGCTAAATATCGTATGATCCCCCCACTTTTTACACCTAACCGTTTTACATAAGTATTGGAGAAGAAAATGAAAACAAAGTTTTGTTCCCTTGCAGTATTTTTTATTTTTTTAGGCAGCCTGTTTCTTGCCTCCTGCGGAGAGCAGCAGCAGGCTCAGGCCCCCAAAGAACCTGAAAAAACAGCGGAACCGGCAAAGGCGGAAGAGCCTGCCGAACCGGCTAAAAAACTGAAAGCAGGCTTTATCTATGTCGGCCCCGTGGGTGACTACGGCTGGTCCCACGCCCATGACCTGGGTAAGAAATATGCCGAAGAGAAATTCCCCTGGCTGGAAACCGTGATCGTGGAATCTGTTGCGGAATCCGACAGCATGAGAATCATTGACCGCCTGGTCCAGCAGCAGAACTGTGACGTTGTATTCACCACAAGCTTCGGGTACATGGATGACACTGTAAAAGCCGGTACAAAATATCCGGACAAAAAGTTCATGCACTGCTCCGGTTTCAAACGCTCTGAAAATGTGGGCACCTACTTCGGCGACCTCTACCAGATGTACTACCTGAACGGCATCATGGCCGGCGCCCTGACCAAAACCAACAAAATCGGTTATGTGGCTGCCTTCCCGATCCCCGAACTGGTACGTCACATCAACGCCTATACCCTTGGGGTAAAGGCCGTTAATCCTGAAGCCAGCGTGGATGTCAAATGGATCTATGCCTGGTACGGACCGGACAAGGCAAAAGAAGCGGCTGAAGCCCTTATTGCGGAAGGCTGCGACGCCCTGGCATTTACCGAAGATACGCCTGCGGTTATTGAAGTGGGTCAGGATCATACTGAAAAGGGCAAACAGATCTACACCTTCTCCCATTACTCAGCCATGCAGCCTTACGGAAAAGACTCTGTTGTTTCCGGCCAGCTCATGGACTGGGGCGGCATGTATGCCAAAATCCTGGAAGATATCTACAACGACAAATGGACCAACGAGGATATCTGGTGGCTGGCAAAAGAAAAAGCCGCACTGCTTGGCGGCAGCTATGACGACCTTGTCAATCCCAAATTTGTTCCGGCCCTTAAAGAGGCCATGGTTGACTCTTCGGAATTCGGTCAGATCTCTGCCTATGACCTGGTCATGAAACGTTACGAACAGATGCAGCAGGGTGTTGATGTGTTTGAACCTTTTACCGGTCCCATCACGGACAACAAAGGGGAAATCAAAATCAAGGCCGGTGAAAAAGCATCCAAAGGGGACCTTCTCAGCATCATGTACTATGTTGATGGTGTGAACGGCGAGATTCCCCAATAAGCCTTATCCTGCAATTTAAATCCAAAGGCCGGGAAATCCTTTTCCCGGCCTTTTTTTAAAAGAACACCTCTATGAAAAAGATACAAAACCTTGAAATGGTGAATATTTGCAAATCATTTCACGGTGTACATGCCAATAAGGATATCAATCTCCAGGTCAACTCAGGAGAGATCTTAGGGTTGCTTGGAGAAAACGGGGCCGGAAAGACTACCCTGATGAATATCCTTTACGGCCTTTACCAGCCGGATTACGGAAAGATCCTTATCAACGGCAAACCAATTAAAATCACCAATCCGGTTGAGTCCATCAACCACGGCATCGGGATGGTCCATCAGCATTTCATGCTGGTACAGAATCACTCCGTGATCGAGAACATTGCGCTGGGATACAAGGACACCCCGTTTTTCTTTCCCAAGATCAAAATCAGGGAACGGGTAAAAGAGTTTTCCCGGCAGTTTGACTTCAGGATGGACCTTGACCAGAAGGTCTGGCAGTTATCCGCTGGTGAACAGCAGCGGGTTGAAATCATCAAGGCCCTGCTGAACGGGGCGGACCTGCTCATCCTTGACGAGCCCACCTCAGTACTCACCCCCCAGGAAATCCAGGAACTCATTGATATCCTCCGCCGCATGAAAGCCGACGGTCACTCCATGATCTTCATCTCCCACAAGCTGGATGAAATCATGGATATCTGCGACCGGGTAACGGTGCTGCAGAAAGGCCAGATCGTTGGGGAAGCAGACACCGCTGACACGGATAAAAAAGGCCTTGCCCGGATGATGGTGGGCCGGGACGTTGTATTCAACATTGACAAGGAAAAAATGGACAAGGGCGACCAGGTCCTGTCCGTACAGGATATCCATGTCACAGGGGACAAGGGGCTGCCCGCGGTAAAAGGGGTCTCCTTCAACCTTTATAAAAACGAAATTTTCGGTATAGCTGGGGTTGCGGGAAACGGACAGCGGGAACTGGCCGAAGCCATCACCGGAATCCGGAAAATAGACACGGGCAGGGTCATGGTGAAAGACCAGGAAATCACCAATATGTCCCCCAGAAAGATTTACGACTACGGGGTATCCCATGTACCTGAAGAACGGATCAGGTTCGGCATTGCACCTGGGCTGTTTCTCTATGACAATGCCATTTTAAAACAGCACCACCTGAAAAAATTCTCAAAGCGCTACTTCCTGAAATACGGCCAGGTCAAAAATCACGCGAAAACCATTATCTCGGATTTCAGAGTATCCACCCACTCCATCAACAACCAGATCAGGAACCTGTCCGGCGGAAATATACAAAAGCTCATCCTGGGCAGGGAAATAAGCGAACAGCCGGAACTGCTGGTCGCCTCCCACCCCACCTACGGCCTGGATGTAGGGGCAACTGAATTTTTACGCGAGCATCTGCTGGCCTTAAGAAAACAGGGCAGCACGGTTCTTCTTTTCTCGGAAGATCTTGAAGAGATCTTTGAACTTTGTGACCGGGTGGCAGTCATATTTGACGGAGAGTTCATGGGCATCCTGGATGCAGATGACGACCGTCTCTGCGATATCGGCATGATGATGGCCGGGTCAAAAAGAATTAAAGATGACACACCTGCCAACAACCAGGTTTAAAAAAGAAACTGAAACCAATAAAACAGCGCGCTTAAACTGATAAGAACGCTAAAGCGAACACCCCATGATTCATATTACCACCAGTGACCGATATAATATCACCACTTTCAGATCCCTGATGACCAATGTCGGCTCCATTGCCGCCGGCCTCTTTGTCGTCAGCATCATTTTCCTTTTTGCCGGCGTCAACCCCCTTTATGCCATTTCGGAAATATTCATGGGCTCGTTCGGCTCCGCATACGGGTTTAAGGAAACCGTTACCAAGGCCATTCCCCTGATCCTCATCGGTGCGGGACTCACCCTGGCCTTCCGGGCAAAATTCTGGAACATCGGTGCAGAGGGACAGCTGCTCATGGGCGCCATTTTCGCCACCTGGACCGGTCATACCTTTGGAGAGGCCCTGCCCTCCTATGTCATCGTTCCAATGGTATTTGCAGCAGGATTCCTGGGCGGTGCATTGTGGGGAATCATACCGGCCATACTGAAAATCAAATACTCCATCAATGAGGTCATCACCACCCTGATGCTCAACTATATCTGCGCCGAGATCCTGACAATGCTCATTGTGGGCCCCTGGAAGGGAAAGACACGGTTCGGTTTTCCGGGCACGGACAACTTGCCCG
>JAKSAX010000433.1 GCA_022361395.1 Desulfobacterales bacterium
CAGATTATCCCTTAAGGTGCCGCTGAACAGGTAAATACGCTGACTCATAACAGAGAATCCGTTGGTTAGGGCTTTCTGGCTATAGGTGTCAATCCCAGCCCCGTCAATTAATATACTGCCGGAATCCGGCTCCCATTCCCGTGTAACCAACGAGAGCAGGCTTGATTTGCCGCAGCCCGTCTTGCCTAAAAGCGCCACCTTTTCACCGGGCTGGATGGATAGATTGATTCCCTTCAGTATTTGCCTGCCCGGATCTTCATACGAGAATACGATATCCTTGAGCTGTAATCCGCCATGCGTTACGGATATTTCATTCTGACCGGGAAATATAATATCAGGGGGCTGGTCAACCAGCTCATTCACCCGCCCGGCCGCGGTTATGCAGGAGGACAGGTGTTGGAATGCACCTGCAACGGGCATCAGCATTTCAATACATGCCAGTGCCATAAAAGCGATCATCGCAAACATTGGGCCGGGCGGGTGATGTTCGCCGACACCGGATGCTGCGACATACAGAAGACTGACCATGATCACACCATGGCACAGGATCAGGGCGGCCTGGCTAAGTGCGGAAACCATTGCCATTTTACATTGGCTGTCCATGAGGTCTGATTCAGACTGCGCCAGTTCTTTTTGAAAACGGTCATTGGCGCCAAACAGGGAGATTTCCGCCAGTCCCTGAACAAATCCCACTATCCGGATGCGTAATGTTCTTTTGCCCCGGATCAGTTTTATACCCGGTTTCCGGCCAAGGAAGTAGAAAATCCACGGCAGGATCAGCCAGGTCAATAACAGGCCGGCACACAGAATCAAGGCCAGGTCCATATCTATCCAGGCGACAAATAAAAACAGCCCGCAAATCAATAACAATGCCGATAACATCGGTGTAATCAACCGCAGATAAAGGTGATCCAGGGTATCGATATCAGCCACTAAACGATTCAGCAGTTCTCCCTGCCGCAGCCCCTGCATATTACGCGCACTGAGCGGTAATATCTTACCCCAGGCCCATACGCGAAGCCGGGTAAGCAGCTTAAAGGTTGCTTCATGGGTGGCCAGACGCTCACCGTACCGGCTTGTGATCCGTGCAATAGAGAAAAAGCGCACCCCGCTGCCGGGTGTGAAATAGTTAAACGCCTGTGCCGCCGCAACCGTTAACCCGGCCACGGCAGTTGCCGATAAAAACCATCCTGAAAGGGATAATAAACCGATGCCGGCCATTAAGGTGACAACGCTTAAAAGCAGGCCGGTGAGCATCATTACCCATTGGTGTTTGAATAATTTAATAAAGGGAAGCAGGGCTTTCACGGGACAAGCTCCTTATGGCACGGATCTGTATCATCGGTTGGGAATTTATCTGCCTGCATCTGCCTGAATAATCCCGGCATATTGTTTAATTGTTCGAAACGGCCCTGCTGAACGATTGCGCCGCCGTCCAAAACCAAAACCCTGTCCATCCGGTCCAATTGATCCAACCGGTGGGTGACCATCAGACAGGATGCCTCTGTCATTTCATCATGCAGGGCAGTGAGAACGGCCTGTTCGCTTATCCTGTCCAAACTTGCCGTGGGCTCATCCAATAAGAACAGCTGTGCATCCTGCCCCAGCGCACGTGCCAGTGCAATACGCTGTGCAATACCCACTGAAATACCTGACATCTGCTCACCAATGGGGTGGTTTAACCCAAGGGGCTGCTGATCTACGAAATCAAGTACTTTTGCCTTTGCCAGCAGCGACCTGACAGTCTCATCATCCATATCGGGATCTGCCATGGCCACGTTATCACGCACAGTGCCGTGGAAAAGCTGAGGATCCTGGCCGAGCCAAGTAAGATGGGACCGCCACAGGGATAAGGATAATCTGTTTAACTCAACACCATTGATCTTTAATGAGCCCTGGTAGGGCAGAAAGCCCAACAGCCCGTTCAGCAGGCTGGTTTTACCGGAGCCGCTCGGACCCACAACAGCCATATGCTCTCCGCTGTTAAGCTGAAAACTCAAGGGCCCGGCCAGAACATCGCCAGAGTGGCTTTTCACTATAAAGTCACGGGCTGAGATCTCCACCCCGGTCTCCCGGTTCAGTGCTTTTACCGGATCGTTTTTTTCATCAGAGACTGTTGCCCGAACATTGGGTGCAGGCTCATATTCCAATAGATTCATCAACTCCTGGGCCGCGCCAATGGCTTGCGCCTTGGCATGATAATAGGTGCCCAGGTCCCGTAACGGCTGGTAATATTCAGGTGCGAGGATCAGGATGAATATACCTGAAAACAGGGTGAACCCTGCACCATAATCACCGAAATCCAGGTAACCCAGGAAACTGAATCCAAAATAGATGGCTATTAATGCAATAGAGACCGCACCAAAGAACTCCAGGACTGCAGAGCTTAAAAAGGCGATACGTAGTACGGACATGGTTTTTTCGCGAAATGACTCAGAGGCAGCTTCAATCTTTTTGCCTTCTGCTTCCCCCTGATTAAAAAGTTTAATCGTCCCCAACCCTTTTAACCGGTCCATAAAATAACCGCTCAGCTTTTCAAGGGCACTGAAATTCCTGCGGTTGGCGCTTGCAGCCCCCCTGCCCACGAGAATCATGAATACAGGGATCAATGGTGCGGTTCCTAATAAAAGAACACCTGCAGCCCAGTTTACCGGGAATACAACCACCAGTATTGTGGCCGGAACAAAACCTGCCAGCAGCATTTGCGGCAAATACCGTGCATAAAAATCATGCAGGTCTTCGACCTGTTCAAGCACAATACTTGCCCAGCTCCCGGCAGGTTTCCCCTTGATAAAGGCCGGCCCTAATTTATCCAGTTTCTTCAGTACCGCGCTTCGAACCTGTACGCGCAGCCGTTTCCCGGCCTCAAAGCAGACCCGTTCACGGGCAAACGCAAGTAATGCACGCACCGGAATTAATCCCAGTAAGCAGAAAAACTCAGTGCTGAATTCTGATTTATCCAGGTTGGAAATGATGATGCCATGCAAAATGACAGAGATAAGATAGGCCTGTACGATAAGGGAGAATCCGGTTAACAGACCAAATATCACGGTCAGGTTAAGATAAAATCCACAGGCTTTCTTCTGTTTTTTTAACCAAAGGGTCAATTGTTTTTCTGCGGCGTCGTCCACGGTCTTCCTGTAGTTAGGGTTTGATAATTATAATTGAAACCCTAAGTAAGCCAGGAGGTTGGTTTTTGTCAAGAAGACCATGGGAAAATCATCGTACGCCTTTCCCAAAAAAACAAAACCTTCAGCAATTGTAATTTTTTCGATGATTATAAAAAAAAATGAAAAAAATCAGGGTTTTCCCGTGTAACGTGGTACGCAATCTCGGAATTCTTGGCACGTAATCTCAGAATTTTAAAGATTTCAACAAGAAAGATATTATGCAAATTTCTGGATTTGAAATACCTCCAACCAGATGGCTTGTTGCATATCTTTTTAGAACTTTTCCGGCATCAGCC
>JAKSAX010000296.1 GCA_022361395.1 Desulfobacterales bacterium
ATACCCAGGTTATCACGGACGGGCTGCTGCCCCTGCTCAAGCAGAAGGCCATTACCAACAAGAACAAGAATTATCTGACGGACCGGGCCGTGACCTCCTTGTGCATGGGATCAAGGGAGCTGTACGACTTTGTCAACGACAACCCCATGTTCTACTTCAGGTCCTCGGAATTTGTAAACGATCCCAATGTGATTGCCAAAAACGATAATTTCATCTCCATCAGTTCAGCACTGGAAGTGGATCTTACCGGCCAGATCTGCACGGATTCCAAGGGATATCTCTTTTATTCCGGCATCGGGGACCAGGTGGATTTTATCCGGGGATCCTCCATGTCCAGCGGAGGATTTTCCATCGTTATCATCCCGTCCACGGCCCAGGGTGGCAAGGTCTCCAGGATCGTCCCCCACCTGAGCGAGGGCGCGGGTGTAGCCACCACCCGCGGAGACATTGATATTATTGTAACCGAATACGGGATTGCCGAAATCGGGAGAAAGAGTATTTCCCAGCGGGTGATGGAGCTGGCCCAGATCGCCCATCCAAAGTTCAGGGCCGGGCTGATCGAGCAGGCCAAGCAGCGGCATTATATTTTCGGTGACCAGCTGCCCCCCACCAGCCAGGACCTGCTATTCCTGGATTCCTATAATGACATCATGACCCTGCCCAACAGGAAACGCATCGAGGTCAGGCCCCTGCTTCCCTCGGATGAATTTGAGTCCAGGCACTTTTATTACTCCCTCCAGGAAGACTCCATCTATTACAGATTTTTCAACAAGCGGAAGGTGTTTTCAAGAAAGATGCTCCAGCAGCAGTGGGCTGATGTGGATTATAAGCGGAACATGAGCCTGATCGCGCTGATGCAGATGGGCAAGCGCAAGCAGATCGTTGCCATCGGCTCCTATGCAGAGGCGGGCAAGGATGCGGCGGAAGTGGCCTTCCTGGTAAGGGAAGAGCTCCACGGCCAGGGCATCGGCACCTTTCTCCTGAATGCCCTTGAAAAAATCGCCAGGGAAAACAACTATACCCGGTTCACGGCCACAGTGCTGGCGGAAAATGAAAAGATGCTCTACGTGTTCCAGAAGCAGTATCCGGATGCCAGGTTCATCAGAAGCGGCACCGGGGAGGTGGAAGTAGAGATGCCCTTTTCCTGATCCTGCACTGCAGGCTGGAAAAGGGCATCCGGCTCTTTGCTAAACCATGTGGTTTTATTTATTCTTTGAACTCAGCTCGGGAAAATCCCAGTAAAAGTACTCTGTGATTTCATCATCCCCGTCTGCCCGGCTGACCTCGATTTCACGAAGCTCAATGCGGCGTATCTTGCCTGAGATGGTTTTGGGCACTTCCGAAACAAACTCGATAATCCGCGGGATCTTGAACTTGGCCAGGATGTTCATGGTGTGCTTGAACAGGTCCAGGGCCAGATCCCGGTTGCCCTCATACCCGGGATTGAGGATGACATAGGCCTTGACCAGCTGGTACCGCCGGGGATCGGGTGCCCCGACCACTGCAGCCTCGGCAACGCCCGGATGTTCCAATAATGCGCTCTCCACTTCAAAGGGGCCGATGCGGTAATCCGAGGATTTGATGACATCGTCGGCCCGGCCCACAAACCACCAGTACCCGTCCGCGTCAAAGGAGGCCCGGTCGCCGGTGTAATAGAAGTTATCTACAAACACCGCACTCATCTTTTCCGGGTTCCCGATGTACTCTGAAAAGAGCCCGATGGCCCGCCAGTTGTTCATCTTCACCACAATATGCCCCACCTGGTCCGGCTGGGTAACCTCATTGCCCTCATCATCGGCCAGGGCCACATCATACATAAAGGAGGGCATGCCGAAGGATCCGGACCGCATATTCCCGGTCATCCAGGGGGGATTTCCGATCATCGCCGTGCATTCGGTCTGGCCGTAAAAATCCCGGATCTCTGTGCCGGTATGGGTTTTCCACTGGGAAATCACCTCGGGGTTCAGGGGTTCGCCTGCAGAAATGGACTGCCGCAGGCAGGAGAGGTCGTAATTCTCAAGCTCCATGTTTACAAACATGCGCCAGGCTGTGGGCGGTCCGCAGAAGGTGGTGACCCTGTTCCGGGCAAGGGCGTTTAGATAGGCGTCGCCGTCCAGGGTGTCGAACCTGAAGCCGGTGACCGTGGCACCCACGTTAAAGGGTACGAAAAAGGAGGACCAGGACCATTTTGCCCAGCCCGGCGCACTCAAATTATGGTGGATGTCACCCGGCTGAACCCCGATCATCACGGTGGTGGACAGGTGGCCGACGGGATAGGAGGCCGCAGTATGGCCCACCCGCTTGGGAAGGCCCGTGGTGCCGGAGGTAAAAAAGCAGAACAGGATCTCATCGGAGGCGGTGTCGGCTGCCTCTGCCTGATCCGGTTCAGCTTCAATGGCCTCAAAGGAGGTCCACCCCTCTTTTTCCCCCATGACAAGCTTCACCCTGGGTGAGATGCCGGTTTCGGCAATGGCCTGTTCCAGGATATCCACGGATGCCTCATCCGCCAGAACCACCTCCGGTTTATAGGTCTCAAACCGGAACTCCAGCTCCCTCGGGGTCATGGTGGTGGCTGTGGGCACCGCCACAATACCGGCCTTGATGCAGGCCAGGCTTGAAAACCAGACCTCGGGGCAAATGGGGGTCATCATATACATGTTGTCCTTGTGCCCCACGCCCTTACCGGCCAGGTAGTTGATCAGCTTATTGGCCTTTTGGGACATCTCAAGGTAGGTGAAGGAGCGGTTTTCCAGGGTATGGATATCCTCGTAAATCAAGGCGGTCTTATCCGGGGTTTCCGCCACGTGGATCCCTTCAAAAATCTCTTTTGCCCAGTTGAAATGCGTCGGGAGTGTCATGGCATTCAAATTTTCAAAAAATGCCTTGGCTTTGGCTTCCTTTTCTGAATCGTCTGGCATCTGGTTGATCTGGATGATGTCTTTGTAGAGCTCTTTCATACCGTTAAAACACTCCTTGCAATCCGAATTAATGTTATGTATTTTTGGTGCAAAAATATTGATTCTATAATGGATCACCCTCGGGTTGTCAAAATAATTTTTAACCCCGGCAGCCCGGGGCGCCGGAAAAGCTGAAAAAGACCATGAAAAACCAAGCAATTACACTCATCCTGGCCCCTCTCCAGGGATTTACCGATGTCACCTACAGAAACGTTTATGCCAGGCATTTTTCAGGCATGGACGAGGCCCTGGCCCCTTTTATCTCCACCATGGGCCAGCAGCGGCTCAAACCCACCAGGATCCAGGATGTGGCCCCGGAACGGAACACCGGCTGCTTTATCGTTCCCCAGATCCTGGGCAATGTGGCAGAGGATTTCACCTTCCTGGCGGACCATCTCTATGAAATGGGCCACAAACAGGTGAACTGGAACCTGGGCTGCCCCCATTCCAAGATAGCAAAAAAACAGCGGGGATCAGGCCTGCTGCTCTACCCGGAAAAAATAGACGCACTGCTGGCCGGCATCATTCCCAATATGAAACCCTCCCTCAGTGTAAAAATACGCCTGGGACGGCGGAACAAGGATGAGATCAGCGCCCTGCTTGAGGTGTTTGACCGTCATCCCGTGGATGAGATCATCCTCCACCCGAGAACCGGCGAGCAGATGTACACGGGCAGTTCCGACCTGGATGCCTTTGAAAAGGCGGAAAAGGCCAGCCGCCATGCCTTTGTTTATAACGGGGATATCACAGACATGGCCTCATTTAACCGGGTCAGGGCCCGGTTTCCCCATATCCGGCGGATAATGATCGGCCGGGGCATACTGGCCAACCCCTTTCTTGCCGAAGAGATAAAGGGAATGGATTCGGGGGATCAGGCCAGGCAGCTGGAACGTCTCAGGGTATTTCATGACGACCTGCTTGCCGGGTATGATAAAATCTTTTCAGGACCGGGCCACCTTACCGGAAGGATGAAAGGGTTCTGGAGCTATCTGGGCCCCTCCTTTGACAACCATAAAAAACCGCTGAAAAAAATTCTCAAGGCCACCACCATCCCGGCCTACACCGACCGGGTAAAGGCATTTTTCGATCTCAGCCTTGCATTTAATCCGGGCCGGCCCCTTTAAAAAAAGAGCCGGCCGGGTAAAATAATTTTAGGACCGGTTAAATCTCCAGGCCTGCCTGGTATCCGGCATGGACCGCATCAAAGGCCATGGCGATCCTGTCGGCGTCACCCACCACCCTGTAGTCAATGCCCATCTCCTTGACCATGGATTCCAGGGGATTGTAAGGGGCGGAACCTGCCGCCACAACAACGGTATCCGCAGCCATATCCACGATATTGCCGTCCTGCTCGATCTCAAGGCCGGCTTCCGTTATGCGGACCACCTTTCCTGCGGTCATGGATTCCACGCCAAACCGCCCCATATCCTGCATCATGCCCCATTTGGTGGACTTTCCGATATCTTTCCCGATCTTGTCGGTCATCTCGATCAGGCAGATCTTTTTGCTGCCCCGGGTCGCCATGTCAAAAAGGGCCTCCGGGGTTTCAGCCTTGTTCACCAGGAGGAACTTCAGGGTTTCAGCCGGCATGGTGCCTTTTTCCGCAAGGAACAACGCGGTTTCAACCCCCACTGCACCGCCGCCCACAACAGCCACCTTCCTTCCTGTGGACACCTTGTTTTCAAGGACCTCCCAGGCCCCGGCCACATGGGGCATGTCCATGCCCGGGATCGGGGGTTCTAACGGCCGGGCACCGGTTGCCAGGATCACCACATCCGGTTTCCGGTCTTCCAGGAGTTCCTGATCCACCTCCCGGTTCAGCACCACGGGGATTTTCTCAGCACTGAGCTGGTTTTCAAGGTCAGCGGCAAACTGGGCAAACTCCTCCCTGCCCGGAGGGGCTGCCGCCAGGTGAAGCTGGCCGCCCAGGCGGCCGGACCGTTCATACAGGGTCACATCATGCCCCCGGCGTCTGGCAGTGAGTGCTGCGGTCATACCGCCGCAGCCGCCGCCCGCCACCAGGATCTTCTTAGGAACATCCGCCTTAAGGGCCGCACCTTTGTGTTCATGCCCGGCCAGGGGGTTGCACAGGCACTCCACGTGCTTCAGCTTAAACAGGTTGTCAAAACAGCCCTGGGCACAGGCAATGCAATGGACGATCTCCTTTTCCCTTCCTTCTTTGGATTTGACGGGCAGGTCCGGATCCGCAATAAGGCTGCGGCCCATGGCCACCATGTCGCAATACCCCTGTTTCAGCATGTCCCTGGCTGTTTCAGGATCATTGATCCTGTGGCTGGCGATCACCGGCACATCAACGGCAGCCCGGATGTCCCTGGCCAGATAACCGAAAGCCCCCCTGGGCACCTGGGCCACAATCTGGGGAACCCTTGCCTCATGCCAGCCCACGTTGATACACAGGGCATCTGCGGGACCGCCGGAAAGTGCCTTGGCATATTCGATCAAATCCTGCCGGTCATTGCCGCCGGGCATGAAATCATTGCCGTTCATCCTGACGATCAGGGGAAAATCCGGTCCCACAGCATCCCGCACCGCCCCGGCCACTTCAAGCCCGAACCGCATCCGGTTTTCAAGGGAGCCGCCATATTCATCGGTTCTCTGGTTGGTCAGTGGGGAGAGGAACTCGGAGATCAGGTATCCGGTGCCGCTCAGGATTTCCACGGCATCGAATCCGGCCTCCTTCACCCGGGCAGCGGCAGCGGCAAAAGAGGCAATTGTTGCCTTGATCTCATCTGTTTCCATGGCTTTGGGGGTCTCCCTGGTCATTCTTGAGGGAACCGCAGAGGGAGCAACTGGCTGCTTGCCGTCCAGGAAAAACGAAAAGTTGTACCGCCCTGCATGGTTGAGTTGGACCGCGGACAGGGAGCCGTTTTCCCGGATAGCCGTTGCCAGGCGGGTCAGCCCCGGGATAAACCTGTCATCATGGGCACCGATGTTCTGGGTATTGCCGGAGAGTTCATCCACAGTGGCATATCCCACACAGATCATCCCGGGTTTTCCCTGGGCCCTGCGGGCGTAAAAATCAACGATCTGGTCCGTCACTTCAAATTCCAGGGCCATGCCCAGGTGCATGGCCGGCAGGTAGATCCGGTTATCCAGGGTCAGGTTGTTGATGCGGATGGGGTCAAACAGAAGATCGCTCATTACTTCTCCTTTATATTTTTTTTAAGTCCTTTGAATCCGATGAGTTCCTTTTGCAGGGTCCTGTCGATTACGTAGGCCCGCAGCCCCCGGGCCATCCGGGTGAGCTCCAGGGTCAGGGCGGCATTTTCCCTGAACCCGAGTCCACGGGTATAGGCCTCCCGCAGGCTGATTTCAGCTTCTACGATTTTTTTGGCAAATTTAGGATAGAAAGACAGGTCTTCGGGAACCATGCCCCTGTCCATGCATGATTTAAGCTGCCGGGCCAGTTCCAGGTCCTGCTCGTCAAAAAGATCCTGTTCAAGGGGCATGATCAGCCCCAGGCCGCAGAGTTCCTGCAACTGCTGTTTTGTAAGGCCGGAAGCCCCGGTAAATGCCCGGGCATCCATTTTCCCGGTTGACGATCCGAACACCGTGGACTGGAGTTCGAGCAGGGGGGTCACATCCCGCCCCTTGTCCATCTCCTTCAACAGCCCCTTAATGGCGGCCAGCGGAAGCCTGTGGGTGGACTGCACCTTTCTGATAAAGGCAATGCGGTCAATACAGAGGGGGTCATAGTAAGCCATGTTGGGGCTGGTCTTAACCGGCAGGGGCAACAGCCCCTTGTTGACATAAAGCAGGATGGTGGACTTGGCCACACCAGTGGCATCGGCCAGTTCCTTCATCTTAAGCATGGGCGTGTTATCCCCAGTTACAGGCCTTCTCCCGGAATTTCCCACTGCACCTCCTGTATCAATCAAACACAAAGTACAAACCGTCACTTTACACTTTTAAAACGAACTATAGATGGGGATTATTCTGCTGTCAAGAAATTAAAATAACTGGATATTCTTCGAAAGGTATGAACCGGGCCCGGTCAGCGCCGGGCCCACAGACTTATTTATTGTCCTCAAACGGATTGGTTTTCTTTTCCCTGCCCGTCCCCTGACAGGCATCTCTCATTCAGGTGGATATCCCGAACTTCGGCAGGATATAAATCTGAAGCAGCAGGTAAACCGCGATAAACCCGCCCACAAATAGTAAAGTTTCCATAATATGCCCTCCTGATTAATCACACAGGTAATCCAAAACTATACCTATACTATTATCCAAGATAACACCGTTTGTGCAATTTTCCAGTATCCGGTTTTATGATATAGATACAAGGCACACCGGAGGCACCGGCACATACCCGGCAGCCGAGACCGCGGGACCGTCACTAATACTCCGCCGCCCGTCCTGGGCGGCTACGTAGCGGAAATTTTCGTTTCCGGCTGTCCGTGCGGCTCCAAAAATTTCACGCCGTTCCAGGCCTCCGCGCCCCCGGCTGCCTGGTTACCGTGGTTTGCTGCGGTTGGAAGTATTCCCGTTTAATCTTATCATTCCCCTTGAACTGCTAAGGCTGGGGAATTTCATCCGGTATTAGAATGATTCTCATTCGGTACTAAACCGGATGTTTTATTATTTTATGTTGTTGCTTTTTGGGGCTGATGATGTTTAACCTCCAACACAGTTAAACGAATATGGCGTCTATACTTTTTTGGAGGACTTTTAGTTCTAATATCATCGCTGTTCCTGATTAAATTTTAATCATCGAACAATCTACTTAATGCTCTGTAATTATTTGTTTTGGCGTCGTCCAAAACACATGATTATCTCCTCTTAAGTTGACTGATGGTGTGTTTACAGAATTAGAAATTATTGGTATAGCTCCAAGCCATGGATGAGCTTACTAAAAAAGCAAATAAATTATATTTTACCGCAAACGATAAATGCCGCGAAGCCTCATTAAATTGGGTAAGAACGGTGGTGGCAATTCTCACGCCATCTCTTGCTCTGTTAATAGGTCTCCAAGAAAAAAATGAAAATTTCAACGACACATTAAGGTATGTCCTCGTAGTTACAATTATTCTGCTTGCCACAACCATAGTGATTGGATTGATTGTTCTAAAAACTGAAGAAATCGGATGGACAAAAAAACGTGACAAGATACAAGAGAGTTGGAACAAGGAGCAAAAGCTGCATTTAGACCCGGTTATTCTATCAGATATTCTATCAAAACACGCAGTAACTGCTTTCTCATTTTGTTCTTTTTCATCAATTATATCATTAGCTATTTTTGGTATCTTGAAATTCATGTTGTAATTCCCTCCCCTTTGTATCAACGTTTCTGATGATACAGTTAATATCAACCTAATCCGGTAATAAGTTGAGCTTCTTTCCGGCGTCAAATTGGGGTTGATATGCTACTATTTTATATTGTTGCTTTTTTGGCTGATGATGTTAACCTCCAAGACAGTTGACCAATTTTAATTGCATTTTTTATAGGCAGTCATGGATTCTGTACTTGGTATAATTATTGGCATCTTCATGATATGTAACGGGCTATTCATCCGAAAAAGTCCAACAGAAAAGATCATCCATCGAGGATTTAAAACCGACAAACGAATATGGCGTCTCTACTTTTTTGGAGGACTTTTAGTTATAGTATTATCGCTGCTCCTGAATAAATTTTAATCATCAAAAAATCCACATAATGCCCTGCTAAGTTGTTTTAAATTAATTGCCTTTTATATAATTTCCCCTTATTGATTTCGGGTTCATCATACGATATGGCTTTGGCATATTTTTTTCAAAATTCGTATCAAAGGAGACCTCAATGGAATTCACAGTCAAATATGAATCAAGTGAAGGGCCGCATTTAGTGAAGCTGACCCTGGACGAAATACAAGAAATGGCCAGGACTGGAAGTTTGACCATTACCAAGCCGGTTGGGCACCAGGGGAACCGCAAAACCATAACAATCACAGGCACAAATACAGAATTTGAGGCCATGTCTGAGGCGCTGTTAAATGCGCGTACATAGCCTGGATTCATGGGAGTAGCTCCAGATACTCTTCCGTCTTTTCATCCACGAGTGTATCTTCAGATCAAGTCTCAGCCGTTTCTTAATCAAAGGCACATTATCCGGATTGAGCTCGCACAGGATCGCTTTCCGGCCGTGGCATTAGCGATAAAGGCGGTTGGTATATAAATTCCCACTTATTCGGAGATATAAATGCAGCGCTTGCGTTCAGTTCTGAGGACCAGGCTTGAATTCACAGAGATAGTATGCATGTTTGTTCTGATCAAAACCATTGAAAAAAACAATGAGATGAAACAGGATATGCCCCGCATAATTATCATATCAGCTTTCTGCCTGCTGTTACTGATTATAGGTCCGGGATTTAAGGGTATTATGCAGGAGCAGTCCCCGGTCGTTCAGGGGCAGATACCTAAGGCGCCGCCGGAGGATATCGGGAAATCGTCTCTTAACGATTTGTGCAGCCGGTATGGCATTGACCAGGATCTGGTGATCAAGACCCTCAGCTTCAAAGGGATTGCCCTTGAGCCGGGGATTCTTTTAAAAAAGGCGGCGGAAAACAACGGCCTGACGCCCGCGGCGCTTTATGGTATGATACGTGAGGCTGCATTCGGCCAGAAGTTATGACTTAAAAGATTCAGGCAAGGCAGGTTCTGACCTTGGGGAAAAAAGATAAGGAGAGTATTGATGCCCATTTTTGAATACAAGTGCGATAAATGTAATGCAGAGTTTGAAAGGGTGGTGTTCGGCAGTGACACCAGGGGGATAAAATGTCCGGAGTGTGACAGTGACGCAATTACCAAGCAAATGAGTGCCACGAGCTTTATGGGCGCCAGTATCGGCACCTGCGCAGCTGATGCCCCAAAAGGATTTTCCTGAGCGGGCTGATCCCCTGCGCCGGTCGGCGCAGCAGCCCTGTTTTTAAGGAAATCCGCTTTGCATTCCGCTGATTTTCATTTATATTGTGAAACAAATTTGCAACAACCCAAACCAATCGGAGACCCAAATGATCCCAAAACCCAAACGAATCCTATTTGCATCAGACCTGTCCACGGATATGAAAGAGGTATTTGAGCATGCCGCCTCCTACGCTGCCTATGCCGGGGCTGAAATAATCGTGCTTCACGTCATGGAAGAGGCCAGCAAGAGTTCTGAAAAACTGGTAAGGGTGGCCTTTGGCGAAAGCCTGTACCGGAATCTTAAAAACGAGCAGAAAACAGGGGCCCGGAACCTGCTCACCGGCAAGAATGTGGATGCCCTGAGGATCCGCCAGGCCATTGCAGGCTTTTTTGCAGAGGAAGAGCAGGAACCGGCCCCCATGGAAGAGGGCTCACCCATTGAAAAGATCCTGGTTACCGAGAGCCAGTCCATTGCCTCCGAGATCACCCAGACTGCTGTTGAAGAAAATTGTGATGTTATTGTCATGGGGTGTAAGCAGCAGGGAATTATTGCCGAGGCAGTGGGTGTGGTCCGCAAGGTTTTAAAGCGGACCTCCACCCCTGTATTCCTGGTGCCCCTGGGGAAAAGATAGACCTGCCTACCCCCGGCAGAAGTTTCGAACCTGCTCCAGATATGGGGCCATCCCGCGAATGAAAATATCGTTGTGGTTGGCCCCTTTTATTTCCAGCAGGTGTTTCTTTTCCGCCGGACAGGCGTCGAACAGGGCCTGGCCGTCGGAAAAGGGGATCAGATGATCAAACTGGGCATGGATCACCAGGCAGGGAGAGGTCACCCCGGCCATTTTATCCAGGTTTTCTTCGCCGGGCAGTCCGTCAAACCCGAAGCGTTCAGGATTCAGTCCCAATACCCGCAGCAGGGGGCCGGCCAGTGCAAACCCGCTTTCAATAATCAGGGCGTGGAATTCAAAGGAGGAGCGTGCAGCAAGCTCCAATGCGGGTGCACTTCCCAGGGACCGGCCCATGACGGTAAGGCTGCCGGTCATCTTTTTTTCCCCCATCATCTCCTGTACAAATTCCAGAACCCTGTGGGCGTCCGATATCATGGCGGAGGCGGACGGAGACCCCGAAGAGGCCCCATATCCCCTGTAATCCGCAACAAAAAAATTAACCCCGGCCCCGCGGGTAAAGGCCTGCCCCAGTTCATCATAGTCAGATACGATTTCTCCGTTGCCGTGGAAAAACAGCACCACAGGTGCCCCGGGATCTGAATAATGCAGGGATGCCCCAAGGGATATTCCCTCGGCCACAGGAATCATAAAATCTTCACGGCCGGGTGCCGCACTTCTGTGCGGCCCTTCTTTCCTGGGATGAAACAGGTATTGAAGTATGGCCGGATTGTCCAGCGCCTCATATTTGCTCATGGGTATTTTCCTTTACCGTTTTTTTGTCATTGCCACGGGCCAGGGTAATTAATATTCCCAGGCCGCCCACCCAGGCAGCGGCTTTCATTGTGTGCCTGAACCCGGCCATAAAACTGCCGGCCATTTCAGGGCTGTATTGATCCAGTCCCATCCCCTGGGTCAGCCGGGAAAAGGTGTAGGTAAAAACAGCGCTGGACAATGCCACGCCAATGACCATCCCCAGGTTTCTGGCCGTTGCCTCCGCACCCGAGGCCACCCCGCGGCGGTTTACCGGAACCGCCCCCATAATCACCGTGCTGTTGGGAGAGATGAATATGGCCGTCCCCAGGCCGGCCAGGGCCAGGCGCCACAGTATTCCGGAAAGCCCGTCCGAAGGAGCCAGTTGTCCCAGCAGCACCAGGGAGAGGGTCAGGATCCCCATCCCGGCTACACACAATGCCCTGGATCCCAGCCTGTCGGACAGGGCCCCTGAAACCGGGGACACCACAAGGAGGAACAAAAAAGGCACAATCATGGTCAACCCGGTGCGGGCCGGGGAAAATCCGCAGGCCAGGCTCAGGTAAAAGGGCATCATGAAGATCAAAGAGAACAATGCCATAAACAGGGTTAAAGAAGATGCCAGGGGAAGGATAAACAGTCTTATCTTAAGAAGTCCCAGATCAAACAGCGGATAAGGTATCTGCCTGGCATTGATCACGAATCCGGTTCCGGCACCGGCACTCAGCCCCCAGCACAGCAGGCCCTCAGCCGAAAAAATCCCCCATTCACCGGATTTCACCAGTCCGACGATCATGCCGGCAACCAGGACCACAACCAGAAGGCTTCCGGCCATATCCAGGGGTTCCCGGCTGCGCCTGCCGTTTTTTTCAAACACCACACCGGAAAAAAACAGGGCAGCCACACCAACGGGGATATTGATATAGAAGATGCTGCGCCATGAAAAATACTCCAGCAACAGCCCCCCGGCCACAGGCCCGGTGGTGAGCCCGGCAGCCACACAGGCCCCCACGAGCCCGAGGGCCCTGCCCCGGCGTTCCGGCTCAAACACATCCACGATCAGGGCCGGGGAACAGGCCATGAGCATTGAAGCGCCGACGCCCTGAAGCGCCCGGGCCAGAATAAGGCTGTTTACACTTCCTGACATGCCGCACAACAGCGATCCCAGGGTAAAAAAGGCAAACCCAAGCCGGTATACCAGGGGACGGCCCTTGATATCCGAAAGCCTGCCAAAGGTCAGTAAAAGAGAAGACACCGTCAACAGGTAAACCGTCACCACCCATTGAATGCTTCCCATGCCTTCGGACAGATCCTTCATCATGAACGGCAGGGCCACATTTACAATGCTTGAATCCAGCGTGGACATGAAAATGGAAACCGCAACAAGAAGAAAAACCTGCCACTTTTTATCCAAAGAGACCTCCCCCCACTCTCACCTGTAAATTGAACTGCTGCCTAACATCTTTAGATAATTTAAAGAGTATGGTATATCTGTCAGGTTGACAAGAAAAATAACATTGAGGAGCCCATGGCCACAATCAACGATATCGTACTCATACACTTGGAAGACGCCCCGGTCTCTTTTGCCCGGGTTGAAAGCATACTGCCGGATCATAAAAAAGACTGGTACCAGATCAAGCTGCTCATGCTTCAGATCCCCCTTCAGGTGGTCACCTGGATATTAAAAGACGCCTATATCAACGGGGAGGATTTTTTCATGAACGGAAAAAAGATGCGGCTGGATGTGGTGGAATGTCCGGGCGAAGAGCCGGGAGCGGCCCAGGTTGAGCCCCTGCCTCAGCGTGATAATGCCCCTGTGGATGAGGACAGCCCTGAAGAGGCAACAGACAAAAAACAGGGGAAAATCATCTCCTTTGATTCACTGAAAAAGAAGGACCCGGAACCGGATATCGGTTAAACCGGTGGCAAAAAAAGCAGAGGTGAAGAAAGTCCTGTCCGCATCCAGACGGACCGATATCCCCGGATGGTATACCCCATGGTTTCTGGATGGCATCAACAGGGGATACTTTGAAACCACAAATCCGTTTAACCGTCAGACCCGGCGCGTTGATGTGTCACCGGAAACCGTCCACACCATTGTCTTCTGGTCAAAAAACATGGGTCCGTTCCTTGATCTGAATGCCCATCACATCCTGAAAAACAGGGGATTCAACCTGTTTTTCAACTTTACCATCAACTCTGAGGCCCCGCTGCTGGAACCGGGGATTCCGGATCTTGACACACGCCTGGAACAGGTGGCGCGGCTCTGTGACGCCATAGATCCGTCCCAGATTGCCTGGCGGTTTGATCCGGTCTGCTTCTATGAAAAGGACGGCGCCCTCCTGAATAACCTGGACGGATTCGAACCCATTTCGGCAGCCTTGTCCGCCTTGGGGATCAAGCGGTGTATCACCAGTTTTTATGACCCTTATAAAAAAGTGGACCAGCGGATCCGCCACCTTTACAACCCCGGGGTGATAAAATTCAGGAATCCGGATACCCTCTCAAGAAAAAAAGTCATCAGGAAAATGGCAGGGCTTCTGGCGGACAGGAAAATGGCCCTGTTTCTCTGCTGTGAAAAAGAGCTGGCGGAGGCATTGGAAGATGTGGAAAACCTGGCGCCCAGCGCCTGCATAGACGGGAAGCTCTACCGGCAGCTGTTCGGAGGCTCCCCGGAAACCGCAAAGGATTACGGGCAAAGGCGCGGGAAAGGATGCCAGTGCACAAAAGCGGTTGACATCGGGTCTTATCAGCACCATCCCTGCCATCACAATTGCCTGTTCTGTTATGCAAGGACAGGAACGGACACCCTGAAAGGTAAACACAAATGAAAATAAAACACCTGAAAATCCGGGGCACCACCTTCCTGGCCCCTCTGGCCGGCATTACAAACCTGCCCTTCAGGCAACTGGTAAAGGAATGCGGTTGTGCAGTGGTCTGCTCGGAGATGGTCAGTGCAAAGGGAATATTCTACAACTCGGAAAAGACCATTACCCTGATGGAATCCCGGCCTGAAGAAAGGCCCCTGTCCGTCCAGATATTCGGTTCGGATCCGGATGCCATGGGCAGGGCTGCCGCCTTTGTGGAGGACCTGGGAACAGCGGACATCCTTGATATCAATTTCGGCTGCAGCGTTAAAAAAGTGGTTAAGCAGGGGGCCGGGGTCGCCCTGATGAAAGAGCCCGGGCTGGCCCGGAATATTCTGGAAACCGTGAGAAAGGCCACAACCCTTCCCTTTACGATTAAGATACGTACAGGATGGGACCGTTCGGGGGACCAGGCCGTGGAGATTGCCCGGATAGCACAGGAGGCAGGGGTTGACGCCATTGCCATGCACCCCAGGACCGCCCCCCAGGGATTCAGGGGTGAGGCTGACTGGGACCAGATAAAACGGCTCAAAACGGAAATTGATATTCCGGTCATCGGCAACGGGGATATCAATTTGCCTGAAGATGCCGCAAGGATGATGGATCATACCGGGTGTGACGCGGTAATGGTGGGGCGGGCTGCCATGGCAAACCCGTTTATCCTGGCCCAGATTGAAGAATTCATGGAAAAGGGGAGCTACTCAACCCCGGTTCCGGGCGAAATATTCCTGAAGATGGAACGGCTGGCACGGCTCTATGTAGACTATTTCGGGGAACAGGTGGCATGCAAAATGCTGCGGGGAAGACTGTCATGGTTTGTCAAGGGGCTGCCCCGGGCCTCTGCGTTCAGGCGGGACCTGTCCGGACTGGAAAGCCTGTCCCAGACCCTTGAACTGATCCGGGCCTATGAAAAAGGACTGGCACTTGCTCCCTGATATATCCGGCACTGCTGATGGGAAAGACGTCTCCCCCGGGGGGAATTCGCCGGCAGCCTTTATGCCGGACGGCTAAGCCCCCCTGTCAGGTCATCCGGAATCTTGTTGATCCCATACCCGCATTCCCGTACTGCCGGTTTTCTAATCCTTTTGTATCATTTTTTATTTACCAGATTATATCCCGGGCAATCGCCTTTATTCACGGGTATTTTCAGAGACTGGTAATTTTTTTCCACATATGGTATCATGGGTGGTGAAAGTACTCAATATAAGCATCTGCCGCAGGATTCCGGCGAAAATTATTGTGGTTTATCGCCGGATTTGGAGATCGTAAAAAACACTTGACAACAGACCCAAAACAATAGATAAATACCCTGCATTCTGTTAGAATGATACTAGAAAAATCCTTTTATGCTCGCATCTGATCCAGGACGGTTTGACACGTTAAGTTTTGTTTTACCCGATAAATTCTTCGTGCGGCATGGGTTTATATTCCGAAGGAGGAAGCAAAATAAATGAACGATTTTTTACAGAGCCTTCGCAACGGCCAGGCTGAGAAACCGCGCACACCGAAGACGCGCAAGAACTACGACAATTCTTACCATTATAACAGCGGCCCAAGATTTCATTCCTACGGCGGCGGCGGATATCAGAACACCAGAAATCCGCAGATGAAACGGCAACCCACTCCGGGACTCTCCCCCCAGCAGCCAACCCATCACCAGCAGCAGGCACCGGCTGATGATCAGCTGACCCTGCTGGCAGACGTTCTGGACAACCTGACCAATCAGGTCGATACCCTGGTCAAAAACCAGGAGTACATGATCACTGTTCAGGAAAGACAGGCAGATCTGCTTCAGCGTCAGGCCGATGCCATTGAAATGGTTCTGGGACACCTGAATATCGGTCCGGATATGACCCCGGCCCCCTCATTTGAGAACCACTATGTATCTTCCCAGGAACCTGAAGAGGACTTTGCCCCTGTAGAAAAAGAGGAGACTGTCGAGGAACTGCTCAAGGCAGAACTTGCAGAGGAAAAGGTAAAGGGAACAGTTCAGGCGCCTGCCAAACCGGTTTTGAGAAAACGGAGAAAAGTGGTCAGCCCCAAACCTGCAGCACAGCCGCAACAGCAGCCCCAGGGTAATGCAGATCTGCTTCCCAGAGAGGAGATCATGGACATTATCGACAGCATGCGCAAAGAAGGTGCCACCTACGACCAGGTCGCCAAACGCCTGATCGACCTGGGCCAGCCGACCTTCTCCGGCCGAGGAGAATGGCACGCACAGACCATCCACAGGCTCTGCAGCAAAAAATAGACGATCCTGCCTGAAGTTTTGATCCGGCAATGCGGTATCCCAGCCGCATTGCCGGGCATTGCCTAGTTGTTCAACCCTTCCATATACTCACTCCACTCAGTCGGCAGCATCTGTTTTTTCCGGGTATTGCAGTTCTTGCAACAGGGTACCAGGTTGAATTTTTCAGACCGGCCGCCACGGGCAACCGGAATAACATGATCCATGGTCAGTTCTTTTGGGGGAAATGTCTGCCTGCAGTAGTGGCAGATGCCTGAGGCGCGTTTCCGTTTCCACCACTGGCTCGCTCGGATCTGCCTGGCTTTGGCCCGCTCTTTTTTCAGCGTGGCCTCATCGGTAAAGGTGAAATAGGGATCCACAGCTAATATCCGAATTCGCTTAAATGCCGTTCATTGGAGATCCAGTCTTTGGTCACCTTTACAAAGAGCTTGAGCAGCACCTTTGATCCCAGCATCTCTTCAATATCTTTGCGTGCACTGCTGCCGATCCGTTTGAGCATGGAACCCTTTTTCCCGATGATAATGCCCTTTTGGGAGTTTCGCACCACATGGATGCTGGCATGGATCACAATGAGCTTTTTTTCCACCTCAAAAGCATCAACAGTCACGGCACTGGAATAGGGGATCTCCATTCCGGTAAGGCGAAACACCTTTTCCCTGATGGTCTCCCTCACCATGAATTTTTCAGAGACATCTGTAAAGGTCTCTTCGGGGTATAGCCTGGGCCCGGCGGCCAGGTTGGATTCCAGTTCGCCGAGAAGGTTCTCCACCTGGATATCCTTTTTTGCAGAGATGGGGACAATGGCTTTGAAATCAAACAGCTCAGTAAATTCCCCAACCAGGGCATAGACATCAGCCTTGCCGGCCAGATCAATCTTATTCAATCCCAGGACCACGGGCTTGGTTTCCTTTTCAAGCCGTTTTAAAATCAGTTTTTCAGCGGAATAATTCCTGGAGACCGCGTCCACCATAAACAGGATGACGTCCACATCTTCCAGGGCCTGCATGGCCTGATCCACAATACGCTGGTTCAGCAGGGTGGAACTTTTGTGTATCCCCGGTGTGTCCACCAGTATGATCTGGGAATGGGGCCGGTTGATGATACCGATAATGTTGTCCCTTGTGGTCTGGGGCTTTTTGGAGGTGATGGAGATCTTCTGACCCAGCACCTGGTTCAGCAGGGTTGACTTACCGGCATTGGGCGCACCGATGATCCCCACAAATCCGGACCGGGTTTTGTTTTCTGTCATTCCTCTTCTCCCCTGTCATACCAGTCAATCAAATTATTAATCTCATCCCAGATCACCTCCCTGCCCTGCCGTGTTTTTGCGGAAAAGAGGATCACCCCGTTTTTATCCCGGTTCAACCGGGAACAGATAGCGTTCAGCCGTTTGGCCTGTTTGGTTCTGGACAGCTTATCCGCCTTGGTCAGCACCACCAGGTATGGAATGTCCCTTGCTTCCAGCCACTCAGCCATTTCAAATTCCTCTTTCCGGGGATCACGCCTGATATCAATGAGCAGGATAAGCCCCAGGAGGGACTCCCTGGTGGACAGGTACCTGTCCATCATGGGCTGCCACTGGGCCCGGATCTTTTTGGAAACCTTGGCATACCCGTATCCGGGCAGATCCACGAAAGAGAGAGTTTCATTGACCAGAAAGAAGTTGATCAACTGGGTGCATCCCGGCCTGGAACTTGTCTTGACCAGACCCTTTCTCTGGATCAGGGTATTGATCAAAGAGGATTTCCCCACGTTGGAGCGTCCTGCAAAGGCAATCTCCGGATAATCATAGTCCGGGTAATGGGCAGCCTTTGCCGCACTTTTCACAAATTCTGCACTGTGAATCTTCATGAGCAGTCTTTTAAATACCCCTCCATCCGGTCCATGCCGACTCGCAGGTTCTCCATGGAGTTGGCATAGGAAAAACGCAGATACCCCTCCCCGTTTGCACCGAAATCAATTCCCGGTGTCACGCCGATGTGGGCCTTGTCCAGAATATCAAATGCCAGGGCATAAGAATCCATGGATATATGTTTGGCATTGGCAAAAACATAAAAGGCGCCGGTGGGTTCCACAGTGATACCCAGCCCCATTTCCTTAAGACGTTTCAGCACAAATATGCGCCGTTCATTATAGGTGTCGCGCATCACTTCCGTCTCTTTTTCCGCATCGGTCAGGGCCGCAGCCCCCGCCAGCTGGATCACGGAGTTGGCGCAGATGAAAAAGTTCTGCTGCAATACCTGGAGGGGACGGACAAAATCCGGCGGCGCGATCAGGTATCCCAGGCGCAGGCCGGTCATGGCAAAGAGCTTTGAAAACCCGTTGAGCACAAAGGCCCGGTCCGTAAATTCAAAAATAGAGTGATCCTTGCCCACATAGGTCAGGCCGTGGTAGATCTCATCCGATATAATATAAAGCCCGTGTTCTTCAGCCACAGCCACGATCTCCCTCATCCTTTCTTCCGGAATAACGTTTCCTGTGGGATTGGACGGGGAGTTGATAAAAATCGCCTTTGTCTTCGGGGTAATCTTTTCACGGATGGCATCCGGGGTGTAGACAAACCCCTCTTCTTCGGACACTTTTACCGTGACAGGAACCCCCTGGACATAGTGGATAAAATTGGCATAACAGGCGTAGTGGGGATCAGATATGATAATCTCATCCCCGGGGTCCACCAGGGCGGAAAAGAGCAGCAGCATGGCCGGAGATGTGCCTGAGGTCACCAGGATCTGGCCCGGATCGACCTTGGTACCATAGGTCCGGCCATGGTAATCGCTGATGGCCTCCCTCAGGCGGATGTCCCCGAGACTGTGGGTATAGGAGGTCTCGTTCTGGCAGAACGCCTCCACACTGACCCGGTTCACGCATTCGGGTACATTAAAATCAGGTTCACCGATCTCCATGTGGACCACATCAATGCCTTGGGCCTCCATTTTATGGATCTTCTCCAGGACATCCATGACAATGAACGGGGTTATCTTTTCACATCTCCTGGCCGCCGTCATCTTAAATCACCTTGTTCAGGGAATATTCGATAATACCTTCGGCCCCTTCCTTGAGCAGCTTGGGGATCAGGTCCCTGACCAGAGAATTTTCAACTATGGTTTCCACTGCAAACCAGTCTGACTGGTACAGGGAGGCCACGGTGGGGCCGGTGAGGCTGGGCAGCAGGTCAACGACAGCCGGAAGATTTTTTTCTGAGACATTCAACTTGAGCGCCACCAGCTTATCCGCCACAAGGGCGGCCTGGAGCAGCATGGAGATCTGTTCGATCTTCTCACGCTTTTTAGGATCTTCCCAGGCTTTTTTATTGGCAATAAGCTGGGTATTGGTCTCCATGACTTCGTGGATCACCCTCAGATTATGGGCACGGATGGTGCTTTCCGTTTCGGTAATTTCCACAATGGCATCGGCCAGCCCTGAAACAATTTTCGCCTCGGTGGCACCCCAGGAAAATTTTACGTTCACATTGATATTCCGTTCTTTGAAAAAACGCTGGGTAAACTTAACCAGTTCAGTGGATATGGTTTTGCCCTCAAGATCTTCCAGGGTTTTGATGGGAGAGTCACTGGCCACGGCAATAATCCACCTGGCCGGACGGGCACTGACCTTTGAATAGATCAGGTCGCTTACCACGTGGACGTCGGACTCATGCTCAGCCACCCAGTCCAGCCCGGTAAGCCCGGCATCGATAATGCCGCTTTCCACGTTGATGGACATTTCCTGGGCACGGCAAAGGGCACACTCAATGGTATCGTCGTTGATATCGGGAAAGTAGCTTCTTCCCTCAACGTTGATTTTCCAGCCGGACCGTTTAAACAGGTTTATGGTTGCATTCTGAAGGCTCCCCTTGGGGATGCCGAGTTTCAATAATTTTTCCATTATTTATACACCTTTTCCGGGTCAAATACCCGCTCTTCAGCAATTTTATATTCGTTATTCTCTACAATTTTAAAAAAACAGCTCTTATACCCCTTGTGGCAGGCTGCCCCGCCCACCTGTTCGACTTTCAAAAGAACGGTGTCATGGTCACAGTCCACACGGATTTCCCTTACATGCTGCACATGCCCTGAGGTTTCGCCTTTTTTCCAGAGGGTATTTCTGGAACGGCTGTAATAAGTTGCCTTTCCGGAAGACAGGGTTTCGTTGAAAGCCGCCTCATTCATATAGGCCAGCATCAGGACCTCTCCGGTCTCTGCATCCTGGGCAATGGCAGGAATCAACCCGTTGGTCTTTTCAAAATCAAGTTCTACCATGATGATGTTTCATCCTTTACGCTAATGAAAGTTCTCAATGCCGAAAATTCGGCTGTTATTAAAACCTTTATATTTAATAGTTTGGGGCTCAAAAGTCAATTTATATATTCACCGGCGTGTAAGGAAGTATTCAGATTTTGATATGGATTCCGTTAAATCCGATACGGCCGCAGGCGGCCGGCCTGTGGAGGAATACCGTTTCACTGCTTTTTCTAACTATTGCCAAGTGATGGCTAATCTGGTAAAAGCAGTTAATTTTTATCCAATTAGATTTAAGTTTCCGGGATGTTATGACAAATAAAAAGAGCCGCTCCCAGGTCCTGAAAAAACGAGCCAAGAAAAAAGAGAAAAGCCTGCTCCTCTCATTGATGAAATGGACGATGATACCCTCACTGATACTGGGTATTTTAGGGTGTGCAGGTATTGCCGGACTTTTTTTCTACCTGAGCCAGGACCTGCCGAAAATAAATACCCTGAAGGATTACCGCCCGGCCACGGTGACCAATGTCTTTTCCGATGACGGCAGGAAAATCGGGGAATTCTACAAGGAACGGCGAATTGTCATTCCCCTGGCCGACATGCCGGACAACCTGATCAATGCCTTTGTGGCTGCAGAGGATTCCAGGTTCCGGGAACATCCGGGAATCGACGTCCAGTCCATTATCCGGGCATTTATAAAAAACGCCAAGGCCGGCACCATAGTCCAGGGCGGCTCAACCATTACCCAGCAGGTTACCAAATCCTTTCTGCTGACCCCGGAACGGACCTACACCCGGAAAATCAAGGAAGCCATGCTGGCTTACCGGATTGAAAAAAAATTTTCAAAGGACGAAATTCTTTACCTCTACCTGAATCAGATCTATCTGGGCCACGGTGCCTATGGTGTTGAAGCCGCCTCTGAAAACTATTTCGGCAAGCATGCAAAAGACCTGACCCTGGCCGAATGCGCCATGCTGGCAGGACTGCCCCAGGCCCCGAGCCGGTACAGCCCCTTCCGCTACCCTGACAGGGCAAAACAGCGCCAGATCTATACCCTTAACCGGATGAAGGAAGAGGGGATGATCTCAAACCTGGATGTCACCGAAGCCATTGACACCAAGCTGGATATCAAACCGAGAAAGAACTGGTTTATCGAACGGGTGCCCTGTTACACCGAACATGTCCGCAGGTATGTGGAAAAGAAATACGGCCCCGACATTCTCTACAACCAGGGACTGAACATCCACACCGCCGTAAATATAGAATTGCAGAAAATCGCCAGGACCGCCGTGAAAAACGGCCTTTCAGAACTGGATAAGCGGACCGGCTACCGGGGGCCCGTCAAAAACATCCCAGCCCTTAGGATCGAAGAATTCTGCAGGGAAGTCTCAGCCACACTCAACGGCTCCCTCCCCCAAAAAGGCGGTATTTACCAGGGCGTCGTGCTTGCGGTTGATGATGAAAACAAGGTAACCCGGGTCAGGGTCGGTGATTTTCACGGACTCATCCGCCTGGCCACAATGACCTGGGCACGAAAGCCCGACCCGGATGTCGCATACTATGAGACCAAGGTAAAAACCCCTTCCCAGGTCCTGCGGCCCGGTGATGTCATCTTTGTCGAGGTGCTCAATGAGATCATAGAGGACAATGAATTCGAATTTGCCCTGTACCAGGAACCGGTGGCCCAGGCCGCCCTGCTGAGCATTGAGGCGGAAACCGGCCATGTCAAAACCATGATCGGCGGCCGGGACTATAAAAACAGCCAGTTTAACAGGGCCTACCAGTCCAGGCGCCAGCCCGGTTCCGCCTTTAAGCCTATTCTCTACGCTGCTGCCCTGGATAAGGGCTATACCGCAGCCTCGGTAATTATAGATTCCCCCGTGGTATTTGAAGACACGGAAAGGGACTTTGTCTGGAAGCCCAGAAACTACAAGGAAAAATTTTACGGCCCCACCCTGTTCAGGGAAGCCCTGGCCAAATCCAGGAATATCGTTACCATTAAAATCCTCCAGGATATCGGCATCGACTATGTTATTGACTATGCCCGGAAACTGGGAATCACCTCTGAGATCAGCCGGGACCTTTCCATTGCACTGGGCTCATCCGGCCTTTCCCTCCTGGAAATCGTCAATGCCTATTCCGTGTTTTCAAACCTGGGCTATCTGATTGAGCCGGTATTTATCACCAAGATTTACGACAGGGACAACAACCTGCTGGAATCCTCCAAACTGGTCCGGAAAAAAGTCATAGACATGAGCACGGCCTATATCATGACAAGCATCCTGGAAAGTGTGGTCAAATCAGGAACAGGGCGGAGAATCAAGGCACTTAAACGCCCGGTTGCCGGCAAGACAGGCACCACCAACAACCTCTTTGATGCCTGGTTCCTGGGATACACCCCCAGATACACCACGGGCGTCTGGGTTGGACTTGACCAGGAAGCACCCCTGGGCAAAGGCGAAACCGGCTCCAGAGCTGCCAGCCCCGTCTGGCTTGAGTACATGAAAAACACCCTGGAGGGGAAACCGGTACGGACCTTTAACGTGCCTGAGGGGATTGTCTTTGCAAAGATAGATGCCAAGACCGGGCTTCTGCCCATAGAAGAGAGCGAGAAAACCATTTTCGAATGCTTCAGGGAAGGCACCATCCCCACGGAACACACCCCGAAACCGGACACGGTGTCAGGATCCGAAGACCTGTTTAAGGAAGGGCTGTAGCCCTTACCTGGCCCGGCGGCAGGTCACTGCAGGTTTTGATTGAGAAGGTTTTGCCCGGATACCGGCGTCTGAACTTTTCCAGGTTCGTCTTTTTGTCTCCCTGGAGTCTTGAAATGGATTTCGGATTGACGGTCAGCAGGACCCTGCCGGTTTCCAGGCAGTCTATCTGCCCGCAGGCCTGTTCAAACATCAGGGCTGAAAACACAAGATGGCCGAATGCCGGATGCCAGGGACCTGCCAGGACCCGGGATTCATCTTCCATCATCTCACTTGCCTGGAGTCCCATGCGGACCACCGGCACCCCTGCCGAACCAAAGACCTTTGCCATATCCCTGACCTGATCCACAGCCTGATCCAGGGTCAGGGGCGCATATTGCCCGGCCTCATACCAGCGGGCCAGACGGCTTCCGGCAAGCACCAGGACCGGATAAATCCGCACTAGGTCAGGCTTCAAGGCCGCAAGTTCCCGGGCACTCCCAAGGGCTGATTCCGCACTGTCCCCGGGCAATCCGGCCATCACCTGGATCCCGACCTGCATACCCACATCCTTTAGCCGCTTTACAGCCAGGAGGGTGTCTTCCCGGGTATGGCCCCTGCCGGCCAGTTCAAGGACTTTGTCATCCATAGACTGGACACCAAGCTCCACCAGGCCGAGGCCAAAGGGGGCAGCAAGGGCCAGGCTTTCTTCGGTAACAGTGTCAGGACGGGTGGAGCATCTGATGCCGTGTATCACCCCTTTTTCAATATAGGGGGCCACCCTTCCTAAAAGATGCTTGATTTCATGAACGGGCAGCCCGAGGAAATTCCCTCCGAAAAACGCCAGTTCCACACGGGAGCGATTCCCTTTAAAGGCCAGATATTTCTCAATTACCCGCTCAAGGTCATTACAATAAACGGCCGGAGATTCAGACGTAATAATGGACTGGTTGCAAAAAACACATTGGTGGGGACATCCCCGGTGGGGGATAAAACAGGGAATTACCAGAGGCGCGGTCATGCCTTGGCCTAACAGGGGTCGGGGTTTAATACGGCCAGGGCGTTTCTCGCGGCATTCTGCTCGGCCGCTTTCTTGGTTTTGCCTTTTCCCACGGCTTTTATGGTATCCAGAAGCAGGCTGATCTCAAAGGTCTTGTCATGATCCGGCCCCATCTCCTTTTCAACGGTATACTCGGGAGTTGTGCCGTAATGCTCCTGGGCATATTCCTGGATGGCGCTTTTATAATCCACGGTCCTGCTGGAGACCAGAATCCGCTTTACCGGATCACCGAACAATTCACCGAGAATCTCTTGGGTTTTGTCAAACCCTGCATCCAGATAAACAGCAGCCACCACCGCCTCAAACGTGTCGGATAAAATGGAGGGCTTGTCCCCGCCGCCGGACAGGAATTCCCCCTTACCCAGTTTGATAAAACGTCCCAGATCAATGACCCGGGCCATTTTTGCCAGTCCCGGCTCACTGACCAGGTTAGACCGGAGCTTGGACAACTCCCCCTCCTGCTTGGAGGGATCTCCCTCCATCAGCATCTGCCCCACGCAGAGCCCGAGCACGGCATCCCCTAAAAACTCAAGACGCTCGTTATCCGCCTCGCAGCTGTCCTGGTTTTCATTCAGGTACGACCTATGACAAAGGGCATTGGACAGGATAGAGGGGTCCTTAAAGCGGTATTGAAGGTTGTTCTCAAGAAGATCCAGCCGGGGGTGCGCCCTGTGCTCTACAAGCCGGTCGGTCAGCGCCTTGAACACGGATGGACTGACCTTCAGATCCCCCTTTCCGCTGCCAAGTTCAACCCCTTTATTGAATTCGCCGTGAAAATCGGATCCGCCGGTAGTCAGGAGGTTTTTCTCCTTTGCGATCCCAGCAAGCGCATCAACCTGACCCTGGTCATGATCCGTATAAAAGACTTCAACCCCCTGCAGTCCGTCCCGGACAAGCAGGTCAATAAAATCTTCCAGTTCGCCTGCCGCACCAAAGTCCAGCAATCCGGGATGGGCCAGTACCGGCAGGCCGCCTGCATCCAGGATCATCCGGATGGCATCACCGCAGGGAATCTTATACTTGTCCACATAGGCCGGTTTATTCTTCCCCAGGTACAGGTCAAAGGCCTCCCTGAAGCTGGCGGCATATCCTTTTTCCACCAGGAGCTCGGCAATGTGGGGACGGCCTGTCTGATCAGCCCCGAATCGCTCTTCCACCTCAGCCATTGAAATGTCAAAGCCAAGGTCATTAAGCTTGCGGATGATCCTCGGATTCCGTTTTTCCCGTTCTTCCACGGCCCGGCCCAGCACCCTGTTGAGCCTGCGGTCATAGATGGAAAACCCGTATCCCAGCATATGAACACTGCCGAGAAACCTGTAAGCCTCCGGCGGGTCGCAGGAAATTTCAACCCCGGTGATAAACTCCAGGGGAAAGGAATGAATGGCGGTGAGAATCTCTTTGATTCCGGCAATGGAATCATGGTCGGTCAGGGCAATGGCCCTGATGCCATTTTTCTGTGCCAGCTCAAGTACCTGCCGGGGAGACAGGGACCCGTCCGACGCAGTCGAATGTATATGCAGATCAATCAAGGATTATACTACGGCCTGTTAAAAACAGGCTCACTTTCAAATTATACCCTTAGATACCAAGGGCCTTTTCCATATCTTCTTCCCGGGTCTTGCACTCAATACACTGGGTGGTAACGGGCCTGGCCTTAAGACGGGCAATGGAGATATCCTCTTCACAGGATTCGCAGCGGCCAAAGGTGCCGTTTTCAATCCGTACCAGTGTTTTCTTGATCTTTTTGATCAGTTTATGCTCCCTGTCCCGGATTCTCAGTTCAAAACTTCTCTCTGCCTCATGGGAAGCCCTGTCCGTGGGATCTGCGAAATTCTCCTTGGGCTTGGTCATGCCGGTAACCGTGCTGTCGGCATGGGAGAGCAGTTCATTTAGTCTATCTGTCAAAAGATTCTTAAAAAAATCAAGGTCTTCTTGTTTCATGGCAATGTCCTCCACTTATGTATGCAACTTCCAGCGCATCAGAAACAAGTATTATACCAGATTATTACCCAAAGTAAAGTCTTTCGCAAGCGGCCTGTCGATTAAACCCATTGAAACATTAAAAATGTATTAGCCCGGATATTTCGGGTTAGGCTCGGCATGTATTAAAGCTCAAAACCTAATACAATTGCAGTGGTATGCCCGCCCGGATTTTAAAACCAATAACCATGCGCATATATATAAATTCAACAGCAGTCATAATTTTTTCATGCAGCATTTTTTATACTTCTTCCTGCTGCCACAGGGACACTTCTCGTTCTTCCCGATTTTTATCAGTGAAATGCCGGGGTCAACTATTTCGGAATATTTGATTGGAGCCAGATCTGATCCCGTTTTTTTAAGCAGCTCAAAGTGCCTTTCCATGTAGTTGTCCAGGATTTCTTCTGCGGAAACCTGCATATCCTTACAGATCAAGGGACGTTTCAGGTATGGCCGGCCTTTTTCCAACCATCCAAGGGCTGATTTAGGCTCACCGTTCTCCTCTTCCATACCAGCCAGAGCCCAATATGCTTCAATATAAAAAGGCCCGTGTTTGATTGCCGCCGTGTATTGCTCCCGGGCAAAAAAATACTGACCTGCACCTTTATAAGCATTGCCAAGACCGATACGATGCTCCGGATTTTTTGGTTTTTTGCTGATGTGTTTCTTATACAGGGCGATTCCGTCATTCATAGACATGGGTTTGCCCATAAAAGCGGTATTCATTATTTTAACGGCACCCGGAATCGTATCATCTTCCTCTTTCCCGTCTCCTGTCAATCGTATTGCCTCAGTCATAACCACTAATGAGCCCCTGGTAGTAATGTCAAACTCACTTATCCGGTCACATGAGATACAAGTCAGTTCCTCTGCAACATAGGCCTTCCCATCATGAAAGACGTAAACATTGCAGCACTCATACCTGCTGATATCTCCGCAGTTCCGGCATTCCAGTTCAAGAGAAACCACCGGCAAGGGCTGGTCAGAATCAAGCAAGTCAAGAATATTATCAACACGATTCGCCTTAATAGAACGCAATACCTCCTGAACACTTGAATCCGCCTCGCCTGCAAAGGTTTTGACAATCACATAAAGCTCATCAACACCCGGCTGATTTTTTCCGACCTTGTGCTCAAGCCGCGCCAACGCCTTCTGGCTCACAAGACTCCTGCAGGTTTCCAATGTGTCTGCCGGGTAAGCGCGAATAAACAGGTCAAAATTTGCATTCAAAAAGGTATCGGCTGCAAGGCTGTCAACGATCCTGATAACCTCAAGAACTTCCAGGAGCATAAATTCGGGAACCTCCTGAACCAGGGGATCAAGCGCGATTATAAAATCATCTCCCAATCCTGCGGCCGCCAGTCTTAATGCTGTATAAAATTCATCGCTCCCATGGGAAACCGCGGGCAAAAACACCTTTGCGACAAAAGGGGCAAACAGGGGATTGGGAAACTTCACCATTAACTTCAGAATATTTGTCATGGCCTCAGTACCCGATCCGTCTTTTTCTAACTTTTTAAGGCTGATCTCCATGGCCTTACCCAAGATGAATTCGATCTCTTCAGATGGCGAATTCTCCAGGCGGGCATGAACCTGTTCCAGAAACGGCTCCGGCAGGTCACCCTGGCAAAGCAGTTCGACGACTTCCCCACCGGGTATATCCAACTCTTTATTACACGGTTTTTGACGGCACTGCCATAACAGAGCACCAAAAACACCTGCAACCCCGATTTCCAGTTCACTGCCATTCAACCGTTTTTTTATTTCACCATCTTCCAGCAATGATTTGATTACCTTGAACCGGGCAGACTTAGGACTTTGGTCCAGACAATCAATGAGTTCTGGTATTTCCAGTGGTTCATCTGATTGAATAATTTTACGAAAAAAATCAAACAGAGATTCAGCACCCCAGGTATCTTCGTAAAACTGGTCGAGGACCTGCGAAAAAGAACGGACATGGCCCTCTTCAATCCTGAAAAAGAGGTTCATCTCGAACGCCCCCTCCTTTTCAAAATCTTCCGGCACCAGTGCACACCTTAAATCGGAACAAAATTTATAAAAACCAATCTCCTCCTCATCATAAGCAGTAATCAGATAGTTGAGATACAGCTTTGCCGGTAAGTCTGCACCCGGAGGGTTTAAATGAAAGGCAGCTGAAAGAACATTTTTCAACACCCACTCATGCCGGGGGGATATATCTAAGGAGTCACCCAGTTCCGTGAAGCGGGGAAAGGTTTCTTCAAAAAGCCTCTGTTTTAATTCCTCTGACAAGTACGCATAGTACTTTAACCAGGAAAATGCATCAGTGGGTTCGGAAGCTCTTGACAGGGATTCATTGATTTTCCCCGTTATGTATTTTTGAAACTGTTCCGGGGCAACGGCATTGAAGATACCGGCCACAATTTCTGACCGCCCCGGTGAAGAAGTTTCATCCATAAGCGACTCAATATCAGAAGCCACAGTGGCAAAGGCGTCAGCCGGAACCTGCTCAAGCATATTGAATCTCAGCAGGCGGTCTCCGTTTTCCAGCACACCTTTCAGAAATTCGGGGGTAAATACCTGCTGCTCTATTTTATCTGCCGTTCTGCGGTTAAAATGCTTTAAGTCTTCATATTTTCTGAGAATAAACTCAGCAAACAGAGGGTGCTGAAACTCACCTCTTTTAAGTATGGCTTCAATATCCATTGATTATTTTTCCCCTAATATAAGTTCCAGCCAGTTTAACGAAGGTATCATATTCTTCAATGTAAAATCTTAGGGATCGCGCAAAAATAACTTCACATAGTCTGTTTATAAAAACCCTTAAAACATTGGGTATTTTGCAAACAGAATGTGAACTAATTCTTACGCGCCCCTTTAACATTAGCAAATGCCACAAAACTTTTCTTTTTGAAAGGATTAGAGATCTAAACTTTTGCCTGCACACTTGTTATTGCGACTTCTTTTCAGGAATATCCAGGTCAAACAACTGGCGGGTGACGTTCAGGTATAGGGAGTCATCCCGGTGGTCCCCGGTGTTGCGCAGGAAACGGATGGGATCGTGGATGGCCCGGGTGGCAATGGCGCGGGTCATCCTGCGGATGGCCTCTATATCTTTTTCAGGCAGGTGGGAGAGACCTGGGAGGGTTTTGTTAAATTCCATGTCCACTATGGAGGTCATCTTGTCGTTGATGGCCTTTATGGTGGGGACAACGGCAAGGCTGTCCAGCCACTTCCTGAAGGTTACCAGGGCCTCCTCAACAAACCGGTTGGCTTTGACGGTCTCCTGTTCCCGCTGCTGGATGTTGGTTTCCACAATGTTTTTCAGGTCGTCAATATCATAGACATATGCATTGGAAACCTTGTTGATCCTGGGATCGATATCCCTGGGCACGGCAATGTCGATGAAGAAGATGGTGTTGTGGTTTCTCTTCTTCATGGCCTGTTTAACCTGGTCCCGGGTCAGGACATAATCTGTGGCACCTGTGGAGCTGATGATAATGTCCACCTCGGACAGGGCATCCACCCTTTCCTCGTACTGGACCGCTTTTCCGTTGAACTTCTGTGCCAGGGTCAGGGCGTTTTTAAAGGTCCGGTTGGCCACGACGATGCTCTTTACGTTGTGGGTCATCAGATGTTCCACCGCAAGTTCGGCCATCTCGCCTGCGCCCAGCAGCATGACGCTTTTGGTGGACAGGTCTGAAAAAATCTTGTTGGCCAGTTCTATGGCAGCGTAGGAAATGGACACGGCATTGTCACCGATGCCGGTCTCCTTTCTCACCCGTTTGGCCACTGAAAAGGACTTGTGCATCATCCGGTTGAGCAGGACACCGGAGGCCCCCACTTTGGTGGCGGCCTTGTAGGCCTGCTTCACCTGGCCAAGGATCTGGGGTTCGCCCACCATCATGGAATCCAGGCTGGCAGCCACACAGAACATATGGCGGATGGCCTCATCCCCCTGGTAGATATAAAGACATGACCTGAACTCTGACACGGGCAGGTTCTTATGCCCGGAGATAAACTCAATCACCTGTTCAATCTGGTCCCCTGTTTCCGGGATATAGAGGATCTCCATCCGGTTACAGGTTGAAAACACAAGGCCCTCCTTTATCCCGGGGTCCTGTTTCAGGTGTTCAAGTGCTGCCAGGGTCTCATCAGAGGTAAAGGAGAGCTTTTCCCTGACTTCCACCGGGGCTGTTTTATGGTTGGCGCCGATAAGTATAATTTGTGACATGGTTATTTCGCTATTTTGTAAAGGCTTGGTGGTGTCCGCCAAGGATCAGGTTAACCCCCAGAAAGGTAAAAATAATGATGGCAAACCCGACAATGGACATGATGGCGGATCTGCGCCCGCGCCATCCGGAGTAAAGCCTCAGATGCAGCAGTGCCGCATAAACCACCCAGGTTCCAACGGAAAAAATCTCCTTGAGATCCCAGCTCCAGAACTTCCCCCATATGGTTTTGGCATAGATGAATCCAGTGACAAGACCGAAGGTCAGCAGGGCAAAGCCCGTGGTAATACAGGTGTAGGAAACAAGGTCCAGAAAATCCAGCGACGGCAGCCGTTTAAAAAAGAAACCGGGATTTTTACTCTTGATTCCCATCTCCTGGATCAGGTAGAGGATGCCGGCACCGCAGGCGAGCCCCAGGGCTGCCTCTCCGGTGAACACCAGGATGATGTGCGCAAAAAACCAGAATCCCTTCAGGATCTTATCCGGTTCCACCGGGGTATCCGGGATCACCACCACGGCCAGCATGAGAAGGGAAATCATGCCTGCGGCAAACACACCCAGTATTTTCAGGTTAAACCGGTACTGGACATAGATGAACATGGCACCGAAGGTCAGGGCTGCCATGGACAGGCTCTGGACAAGGTTATGGATGGGAAGCCCCCTGGTGTCTATGCCGGTGAGAACCACGCTGGCCAAGTGAATGGCCACGGCCACAACCATGAATCCGAACGAAATTTTCTGGATTCTGTCCTTCTGGTGAAACAGATAACAGATGTATCCTGCCATACTTATAAAATACAACAGGGCAGCCCCTTGCAGGAGAATATTAGAAAGATTCATTTATATCACAACTCCTCGTTACGGCACCCCAGGTCTCAGCCTGATCGGGCCGTCAGCTCATCAAAGGTGAATTCATCACCCAGCACCTGTTTTAAAACCCCATTCACCCCGTTCTTGTCCCCTGCGGCGATTAAAGCCGGAAGATCAGAATCCACCAGGGCAGTGAATATTTCCTTATGCCCGTCGGGATCATGCCCCCGGGCCAGCATTTCTTTTCTGACATTGGCCATGAGAGTGAGCATCACCCCATACTCAAGGCCAAACTCGGCGCTGAGCTGCCGCCTCAGTTTTCTGGCCAGGGCCGGACTTGCCCCGCAGGTGGATATGGCAATCATCAGATCCCCCTGTTTCACCGTTGAGGGAAGGATAAAGTCCCCCTTGTCCCTGCCGTCTGCAATATTGCAGAGGATATTCCTCTCCCGGGCCGCATCCCGGACCCAGGCATTCAGCTCAACACTGTCTGTGGCGGCAAATACCAGGCCGGCCCCTTCAAGGTCTGACAGGTCAAACTCTTTTTTGTCCAGACAGATATCCCCTCCGGAAGCAGCCTCCAGCTCAGGGGTGAATCCCAGGCTGACCACACGGACCTGCGCGCCGGCCCCGGCAAGCCCGAAAGCCTTGCGTGCCCCCACCTTTCCGCCGCCAACCACCAGGCAGGATTTCCCCTGTACATCAAGAAATATGGGATAGTAACTCATAAACCCGTTCAATTCATTCCTTGTTTGAATAAAGGATTTAATATATATTGTCCCCTGAGTTTTTTCAATATTTATTCATTTTGAGGGGCTGCCGTGATCATTGACTCCCATACCCATCTCTTTCCGGAACCGGTAAAAAAAGACAGGTCTGTATACTTTAAAAACGAACCGGAGTTCAAACTCCTTTACAACTCTCCGAAGTCCAGAATCACAAGTGTTGACGAACTGCTGGCCGCCATGGACAAACACCGGGTGGACATCTCGGTGGTCAGCGGATTCCCCTGGAGAAATCCCGACTATGCAAGGCTGAACAACGATGCAGTGATTGAGGCGGTAAATGCCCATCCGGACCGGATACGGGGACTGGCCTGCTTTGACCTGGCCTGGGAAGGGGCGGCCGGTGAAGCTGAAAGATGCATTGATGAAGGGCTGTCCGGCGTCGGAGAGCTGGCCTTTTACCTGTCAGGCATTGATGCCAATGCCATCCGGATACTGGAGCCGGTCATGGATATGCTGAGGGAAAAGGGCAACAAACCCTGTATGATCCACACCAATGAACCCCTGGGCCACCCCTACCCCGGGAAAACCCCGGTCACCCTTGAGCAGATCGACGGCCTGGCCAGGGCATTCCCTGACAACAAGATCATCCTGGCCCACTGGGGCGGGGGCATCTTTTTTTACAATATCATGAAAAAACAGATGAAAGAGCGGCTGAAAAACATCTGGTATGATACGGCGGCCTCGGTCTTCCTTTATGACCCGGCCATCTATGATATGGCAAAGGCAGCAGGGGTTCTGGACAGGATATTGTTTGGAACGGATTACCCACTTCTGACGCCGGAAAGATACTACAAAGACCTGGACAATTCCAATCTCACAGAAGAGGAAAAGGCAATGGTGCTGGGCAACAATGCCCGGGCCCTTTACAACGGGTTGTAAGATCACGCCGGTATGGTGATGGTGAAATTCGTCCCCTGCCCCTTCTGGCTTTCCACATCAATCCGGCCGTTGTGGTATTGGACGATGTGTTTGACAATGGCAAGCCCCAGGCCCGTACCGCCCTGGTCACGGCTTCTTCCCTTGTCCACCCGGTAAAACCGGTTGAACAGCTTTGGCAGGTGCTCCTTGTCTATACCGGGGCCTGAATCCCGGACATGAATTTTGATCTGCCCGGAGTTCCGGGCCGGGCCGGTCTTAGTCACCTCAATGACAACCCTTGTCCCTTCCGGGTTGTACTTCACCGCATTGTCCACAAGGTTGAAAACCGCCTGTTCCATAAGAATGGGGTCTACAGAGGCGTGCACCTTATCCGGGCAGTTAACCTCAATGGCAATATTCTTTGCTTCAGCCTGTTCTTCGCAAAAACCGACAGCCCCCTGGATCAGAGAGCCCAGGGGATTGGTTTCAAACTGGATATCCGTGCCCCGCAGCCGCTCCAGCCTTGACAGCGCCAGAAGATCGTTGATGAGCCCGACCATCCGGTTCACATTTTTCTCAATGATGCTCAGGAACCTGCCGTAATCTTCCGTGGTGCCCCCGGACTCAGGCCCGTCCGCCATCATTTGCTGCAGGGTTTCGATAAAACCGTTTATTGTGGTCAAAGGGGTTTTAAGCTCATGGGAGACATTGGCGGCAAAGTCCTTGTGCATGGTTTCCAAAAGCCGGATACGGGTAATGTCATGGAAAATGATCAGGGTGCCTATCCTGTTCTCATTGGTGTCATAGAGTGCTGTGGAATGAATATTCAGAACAATGCGCTCATCCCGTTCAATCACGATATCATCTTCAACAGGCTCATGGGTGGCAAGCGCCTTCTGGATAAAGGTCTGAAGATCGAAATTTCTGGCCACCTCAAGCACATTCCTGTTTTTCAGGGTCTCCGGGGGAAAATCAAATATCCCGGCGGCGGCCTTGTTGATGGTTATGATATGCTCATCTCCGTCAACTGCGATTACCCCCTCCTGCATACTGGTATGTACGGCTTCGAGTTCCCGGCTCCGGTTTCTGACATCCATGATTTTTTTATCAAGCTCCCGGGCCATGAAATTCATGGCAGAGGCCAGGGAGGAAAGCTCTTCCGTATCTGTGGAGGGCAGGCGGTTGTCAAGGTTTCCCTTTGAAAACGCTTCAGCCCCTTTCCTCATCTGCTCCACGGGTTTGATGATCCTGCCGGACACGTACAGACTGGCAATGACTGCGGCAATTATCGTCAGGATCAATGCCAGGAAAATACTGTTCCGCACTGTGGAAACCTTGGTATCAATGTCGGAAATGGATACGGCGGTGCGGATCACCGCAGTCCCCTCTTTCCCGCGGACCATTGGAAGGGCAATATACATCATGGTTTTATTCAGGGTGGAACTGTAACGGATCGCCACCCCCCTGCTGCCGGTCAGGGCTTTTTGAATCTCGGGCCGGCCCTTATGGTTCTCCATGGTCTCGGTTCGTGCAAAGGAATCTCCGATGACCTCCCCTGTGGGTAAAATCACCGTGATCCGTGTATGAATCCGTTTTCCCACCTCTTTGCAGAGGCTGTCGATTTCCCCGGTCCCCAGCTTATCGGAATACAGGGCCCTGGCAAACCTGTCCTGGACCAGAAAGGCACGGACCGTAAGTTCCTTTTCCGAGCTCTCCAGAAAAAAATCCTTGAAATTGCTGGTGGCATAAAAGGTAACCGCGGTAAGGGACAAAAGAATGATGATCAGAAATGAGGGAAATATCCGCCATATCAGTTTTGGTTTTTTACGACGCATACAAAAGAGCAGCCTAAGTTCAGGTTATGACCGGGAATCCTACCTATTCTTTGAAGCGGTATCCCACGCCCCGGACGGTTTCAATGGTGGATGCATAATTTTTCAGTTTTTTGCGCAGTCCCACGATAATAACATCAATGCTCCGTTCGGTCACCGCGTAATTCTCACCATGGATGGCATCCACGATCTGTCCCCGGGTGAACACCCAGCCTTTTTTCTCAGCCAGAAAAGAGAGCAGCTCAAATTCGGACAGGGTCAGTTCAACCTCCCGGCCTTCAATGGTAACCCGGTGTTTGGCCCGGTCAATGACCATATCCCCCTCCTGACGGACCCGGACCGGGGGCTCGGAGGAATTTTTCTGGCGCCGCCTCAGTATGGCCCTGATCCTGGCGGTGAGTTCCCTGGGGCTGAAAGGTTTGGACATATAGTCATTGGCCCCCAGTTCCAGCCCTGTGACAATATCGGATTCCTCCCCCTTTGCCGTCAGCATGACAATGGGGATGTCCATGGTCGCGTCGTTGTTTTTCAGGTATTTGGTCACCTCAAGGCCGTCTATGCCAGGCAGCATGAGATCCAGCACCATGAGGTCAGGCCCGGACTGCTTGGCTATTTTAATGGCCTCTTCCCCGGTCATGGCCTGGAGGATATTGTACCCTTCGCTCTTCAGATTGAACTTGATCAGTTCAAGAATATCTTCTTCGTCATCAACAATCAGTATGGTTTCTTTAGGCATGTCTCTGTCCTGTAATACGGTTCAGCCACTAGGAATGGCGTATAATCTCACCTTCGATAAGATAAATCACCTCTTCGGCGATATTCTTGGTATGGTCGCCCACCCGCTCAATATGCCGGGAGATAAGGTACATATTTATAATCTCTTCAACCATCTCAGGATGCCGTTTTATATCCGCCTTCATGGTCCTGTAGGCATCGTTTCTCATGGTATTGACCTCACGGTCCATTTCCCTGACCGTATACGCCATATCCACGTCCATGCTCACCAGGGCATCCAGGCTCAGTTTTAACATATTGGCGGCCTGTTCCGCCATGGCGGTATAATCATATTTGAACTTATTGGAATTCTGGGCCGACGTTTTATACCTCTGGGCGATATTCACCGCATAATCTGCAATCCGCTCCAGGTCGTTATTGATCTTTATAACAGCCACAATCAGCCGCAGGTCCGTTGCCACGGGCTGGTACAGGGCCAGGGTCTTGAGACATTCCTCTTCAACCTCAACCTCCCGCTCATCCACCTTAAAATCCGTGTCAATAATATATTGGGCCTGTTCAAGATCTTCTGTTTTTATGGCATAGATGGCCTTTTTAAACCGGTCTTCCACCATTGCACCCAGGGAGAGGATCTCCTTTTTGATCTGGTGCATGGCCCGTGTCAGATGGGTCGTCATTCATTACTCCCGCGTCTATCTTGTAAGTATATTAAAATGGCGTTTTACCCTTCTCACATTAGAATTGCGTTAGCGTTGTGTTAATGCAGAATTAAACTTGATTGTCAGGATGGGGGGAAAGCTGCTTTTCAAGATACAGGACATTGCCCTTTTGATTATACCGGCATTGACTGAAATAGGTCTGCATGATGGTCATGCCGCGGCCGTGGTCCTCCTCATCGGAAACGGGGCTGCATCCGGCCTGCTCCCAGTTGAATCCCTCTCCCTGGTCTTCAATTCTGACCCGGATGGCCCTGCCGGCATCCAGCCGCAAACAGACCACCTTGTCCGGATCGTTTTTATTGCCATGCCGGACGGCATTTGTCAAACCCTCCCGGAGAACCAGGTTCACAGAAAAGATATGAGGGGTAAAGAGGTCGCCCAGGGATTCAAGAAAAAGGGTGACCGATGTGCAGACATCATCGATATGATCCATGGTGGATGAAAACCGGACCTCAAGGCGATTGTCGAATTTTTTCAACTCGTAAATGCCGCGGGTTCCGGTCATGGTATCAGACCTCCACGCAGAGGAGGACGATATCGTCCTCGGGACAGGAGTTGTTGCCGAATAATTGATCAATCATCTCGCGGGGGGCATCTGCGTAAGGCACCGCTTTAAGGCTTGAATAAACAGGCAGGAGGCTGTCCGCACCCGTGGCCCAGGTAATCTTATTTTCAGCAGATTCCACCAGTCCGTCCGAATAGATGAAGAACCGGTCCCCTTCTGATACCGAGACCTGGACCTGGTCAAAGCCTGCGTCTGAAAACATACCGAGAATATCCCCTTCCGCCTTTACCAGGTAAGGCTCCCCTTCCGCCGGCAGGCATACCACCGGGGGATGGCCTGCATTCACAATGGTAAGCTTCCTGGTGGTGCGGTTCAAATGCATGTAGCAGGCAGTCAGGTATTTTCCCGGCGGCAGGATCTCAACCAGCACATCGTTGATCATCTTCATACTTTCGGTCGGTGAATAGACCGGGGTGCAGTTCTGGGCCAGCAGCGCCTTGACCGAAGCGGTCATATAAGAGGTTTCAATATCATGGCCGGAAGAATCCGCCACAAAATACCCTGTTATATTACCGGAAATATTAAGGATATCATAGAAGTCACCTCCGGCTTCCTGCAATGCTTTGTAATATACCCCGAACCGGGCTCCGGGGAAGTCCTCCGGCTGGGGCAGCATGGCGGCCTGGGCCTCGGTCACCTGTCTCAGCTTCCCGGCCTGGTCCTGGATCAGGGAGTTGGTGGCAATGGAAAGTTTCAGGTGGATCCTCACCCGGGCCAGCACCTCCTGGGGGTGAAAGGGCTTGATAATATAATCCACAGCCCCCAGTTCAAAGCCTTTCAGCTTGGCATCCACCTCGCTGACACCGGTCAGAAACAGAACCGGGATGGCATTGGTGGCAGAACTGTCCTTAAGTTTTTTTATGACGTCAAACCCGTTTTCCTCCGGCATTTCAATATCCAGCAGGATCAGGTCCGGCTGTTTTTCAAGGGCGATCACCCGGGCGTCAGGCCCGTTGTCCGCCGTGTATACCGTATATCCCTCCTTGGTCAGGGCCTTTTCGATGAGCTTGAGGTTCATGAGGTTGTCATCAACGGCCAGAACACTGTACGGCTGTATATTATCCAGACCCATTCCTACTCCCCTGCCAGCTGATCCTGAAGACCGGCAACATGTTCATCAAGCTCGGACATATACCCGGCAAACCCCTCAAGGCTGCCCCCTTTTCCCAGAAACTCCATTGCCTTGGCAATATCCGCCATTCCGTCATATCCGAGATTAGCCGCAGCCCCTTTAATGGAATGGGCAGCCGCAGCCGCTTCAGAAGGGATGTTCCCTTCCATGGCCCGGCGGATCTTATCCATGTCGGACCGGGTGGTGGTAATAAACAGCTCAACCAGCTCTATGAAATCTTCTGTATCAATTCCCAGCCGTGATGCCAGCTCTTCAAAACTCATGGAGACTCCTATTGTGAAATATGAAACTGGGGGTGAATCGTATTGAGAAATTATAAAGAAATTATAGATCCTTGTAAACCTTGAAAGTTAAAGCCCGAAAATACAGGAAACCATTATCCCGTAAACACCCGCTGCACCCGTAATAATCAGGAGAGTTTTCAGTTTTACCCGGTCCATTCAGCTCCCCCCTTTGCATTGTGTATCACATTGACAGGATTTCCGGTTCACCCGGAATTTACTTATCTTCCGCCTTATACCTGCCGCCTGGTTAAAACAGACACCTGCAGGGCAGAAAAACCGGCACCAGAACCTGGGGATAAAGATAGATCCGGCCAATACAACGGAGATCAGGTACCATTGAAGTGTGCTTCCCTTGAGGCTGAACAGGGTGGCAAAGGGTTCAACCGCTGCTTTGGAGGCATTCCCGGACAATAAGGCTGCAAAGAGGGCCAGCCAGGTGATGAGCTTTGCCCCAAACCTGAGCCCGGCCTGCACCTTTTTCGGAACACTTACCCGGAGGCCGGCTGTCCTGTGAATGAACTCCTGGATTGCGCCAAAGGGACAGATCCAGGTGCAATACAGGTTTTTACCGAGAATCGCGATCATCAGCAACATGCCGGGAACAAGCATCCACCAGAACAGGTTTTCACGGATCCCGGGCCCGTGTCCCATGAAAAATGAGGCGATATTGGAAACTGAAACCGGACGGTTCATATATATCCCGAAGAAAAGAAACCCAAGGCCCAGGAAAACGAGCCTGATTTTACGAAACCTGAAAAACCGGCAGGTAAGGAGAAGCAGGTAGACGGATGCAAGCATCACCTCGTCCCGTCCCAACTTCCACGTTTTTTTATCCCCGGTAACGGGTATGCCCAGCAGATCCCGCCCGGCTTTTGCCATGGACTGTCCGACGCCTTCGGCAATGGCTGCGGAAGTCAGGGTGGCACCGGAAATCCCGTCAACCGGGATTGATTCCCTGTTGTTTACGGACCAGCCTTCAAATTTCCTCAGGAATCCGGTTTTTTCTATATAGCTGAAAAAAGAAGGGGTTTCCCTGTGCTCGGGAATCCACACCCGCTCAACCACCCCGTCCCGGGTCATCATGGGTATGACGGTCATGGGACCGCCCCAGCCGGTGGCATATCCCGGATAAATCAGGAAGGTATGGCCTTTTTCATCCGTGATCTGAAAAATATCCGGCTCTTTTTCTTTGATATCCATTCCTTTAAACTGTTCTGCGATGAGTTCCCGGGTGTGATTCCGGCTGCCCGCCCAGTGAAAGGCAAGGGCTCCCAGAAGGGTTAACACCATTAACCAGTTCAGGATTCGGTTCAATTTTTCTCTCATGTTTTCCGTTGACACCGGATATCTGCCGGGGCCGGGTCTCCCCGGAATTACCCGGCAGATAACGGTATCGTCCTATTCTGCAACTTTCTTTGTAAATATCTGCTTCAGCGCCATCCCCAAAAGAAGGATACCGGGGAGCCCGAAAAAGACCACTCCCATATTGGCAGCCTGGTGCTCCCGCTCCAGTATGGAACTGACAGACCAGGCAATCGTGAACAGGACCAGGGCCAGGCCGGCTGCACACATGGAAAGCGTCTTCCACCCGGCAGCGTATTTGAGTTTCAGGGCAGCCAGCCCGGCAATGCCTGCCGCAGTCAGCATCCCCAGGAAAAAGAAAAGGATTTCCACTCCGCTAAATATACCCATTTTATCCCTCCTATGATTTCCAGAATGTGAACACGGCTTCCTGGTCAAATGAATTTCCGTATCCGAATAATTTATCCATCTCCCGCATCACGGCGTGCAGGGACTCAGGTGCCACCTTGTTCAGCTTATCCACCAGGCGGTGGTGCCAGAACCCGGGTTTATTGTAGGGACAGCTGGTGATACAGGTAGAACAGTCTGTTTTGGTTTTCCCCCAGGTGATCAGGCACTTTTTTGCATCTATGGCCCATTTTTCAACGCCTTTGTTGTTACATTCGTTGTGAACCGCAAAGGAGGGTTTCACCTCCCTGGAAATGGCATCACCCGGACAGGCATCTGCACAGCGCATGCAATTTTCACAAAAGTGGCGTACACCGAAGGTTACCGGGGCGTCAACGGCCAGGTCAAGTTCGGTAAACACCTTTCCCAGCCTGACCCTGGGGCCGTATTCCGAGGTCACGAGAATACCGTTGCGGGCAGCCTCGCCAAGACCTGCAGCCACCCCGTAGGGCACGCTCAGTGCCACATCGTTTCCCGTGGCAAAGGTATTGTACCCCAGCTGGGTGATGAACTTTCTTAAGGATGCCCCGGTGATCGCCATCTGGGAGTATCCCTGGCCCACGGCTCCGCCTGATATCCCGGAAGGCGCGGTTGTAAACGCCTCGTAATCCATTTCAAAGGCCAGGACGATCACTGACTTCGGGGTAAACGGCAGATCCGGGGGAACGCTTTTACCCAGGGCGGGATCGAAAAACGAGGCATAGGTCCATCTCTCATCATAGGGGGCGATCCCCACCAGGTCCGCTCCCAGGAACCGGGCCGCCTTTTTGATATGCATGCTCGCCGTTTCAGGGGATTCAAACGCATACCTGTTTTCGCTGACTTCATTATCCCTTGAATAGGCGATCGTTGCAGGTCCTGCGGTTGATGCACCGTTGGCAATCAGTTTGTCCACATACCATCCGGCCGTGGTCAGTGCTTTGTCCAGCTGTCTTTGTCCGGGATCGTCAGATACCTTGCCCAGGGCCCTCAGTGCGTCAATGCCCTGGGGAAAACGCCCGCTGAGCGCCTGGCAAAAGGCTGTATTCTCCTGATGGAAGCGCTTATAAACCGCATTGTCCACCTCTATGGGGAGCGCCCTTTGCTTTACAGGTCCGGCTGTTACTTTTTCAGCCGCCCGTGCCGGCAGGGATGCTGCCATTGCAGACCCTGCAACAACCGAAGCCGCCCCCAGTTTTACAAACATTCGCCTGTCCATCCGAACCTCTGGTTCCGACGGGGTTGTCCGTTCTTCCATTCTGCCTCCTTTGGTACGAAATAAAAACTTAAGTCCGGCAGGCCTTTATCCGCCGGTCAACCTTTCAAGGAATAGCAGATCCTGTACCAGGAAACCGGAAACAGGACAAAACAGAAATAACCCATTGAATTAAAAAGAAATTATCAGAAAGCAAACAGGATCAGAAGTCCTGCACAGGCGTTACCCGGGATGAAATATCATCCAAACCGGGATTAAATACCACAGCAGGGCCCGTGAGGATCCGGTCAGGTCAGAAGGATACCTGACTTATCAATGCCCAGCTTTTTGATCTTGGAAGTGAGGGTACGGGGATTCAGTTGCATCAGGGCGGCCGCACCGTCCGGTCCGAATACCTTTCCTCCGGTTTTTTTCAATACCCGGATAATATACCGGCGCTCGTTTTCCTCAAAGCTGGGCAGGGAGGCGCCGGCGTCTCCGGGATCTGCCGCAGGCAGATGGCAATCTTCCGGGTACAGCCTGTCTGTGGTACTGAGAATACAGGCGCGTTCCACAATATTCTGCAGTTCCCTGACATTACCGGGCCAATGGTAGCCTGACAGTTTTTCATAAAAAGATCCGGGAATCTTCTTCGGCTCCCGGTTGAGCAGGGTGCAATAGTTTTGCACGAAAAAATCAGCAAGAAGGGGAATATCCTCTTTCCGCTCCCTGAGGGTGGGCAGGTGGATGGGAAATGCATTCAGCCTGAAGTAAAGGTCGGACCTGAATCTACCGTTCCGGACAAGGGATTCCAGGTCCTGGTTTGTGGCCGCTACCACCCGGACATCACTCTTCAGGGTTTTTGTCCCCCCGATACGCTCAAATTCCCCCTCCTGAAGCACCCGTAAAAGCTTGGTCTGCAGCTCCGGCGGCATTTCACCGATCTCGTCAAGAAAAATCGTTCCCCCGTGCGCCAGTTCAAACCGCCCGGGTTTTCTGGAGTGGGCACCGGTAAACGCCCCGCGTTCATGGCCGAAGAGTTCCCCTTCAATAAGGTGGGCCGGCAATGTGGCGCAGTTAACCCTGACCAGCCGTTCACCTGACCGGTCACTGAGCTCATGGATTTTTCTGGCCACCAGTTCTTTTCCCGTGCCGGTCTCCCCTGTGATCAGGACGGTGGTGGGAGTGGGGGCAACCCTGCAGATCATTTTAAACACCCCGGTGACCTGCCGGCTCTTTCCGATAAAATCACTGAATACATTTTCAGGAATATCGATAAGGCCGGTTTTCCATGACTTCAGGTTATCCACACGGATACCGGTTTCCTTTTCAAGGGTTTTCAGCAGTTCCACAAGCCCTGCCTTTTCACTCATATCCTGGAAGAACGCACAGCCGAAATCCGCATCTCCGGGTCCGGCGCCACAGATCAGAACCTTTACCGGAATCAGGTTTCCGTCTTTGGTAAACAGATTGTGCCTTACTGATGTGGAAGACTCTGTATCGTAATAGCTGTCACTTTCCCGGGTATCCATGACCACGAATTTATACAGGTAATTTCCAACCAGTTCTTCAGGCGTGTATCCCAGTTTTTCAGCAGCATAGGCATTGACCCTGAGAATTTTCCCCTTGTCGTCATGCCATACAATACCCACCGGAGCCCGGTCAAAGGAGTAAATATACCGTTTTATGTCAACCGCATCACCGGGATTATTCATCAGCCCCTCTCCTTTGTGAGATTGTTTTTGCGCAACGCCTTAATCCTCCCGGCCTGAATGAATTGCCCCGGTGGCGGCTTTGAGTTCATACCAGGCCTGGCGCAGGGTGATCAGGGAAAGGGCAATGCGCTGCCGGGTTTCTGTCAGGGTATTCTGGACTTCGTTCAGGGTAACCTGGTTGGCGGTGCCGAACTCATACTCCTTGGCCACCATGTCCCGGTTCTGTATGGCAAGGGCGGCATTTTGCCGGTAAAGCGTCAACTGCTTCCGGGCCGCAGCCACGGTAAAGCAGTCCTGGCGGACTTCGGATATGATCTCGTTTTTCAGGTTTTTCAGTTCCAACTCAGCTTCGGTGCCGGCATAAAGGGCTTCCCTGAGGGCCGCCCTGTCCCCGCCGCCGGCAAACAGGGGGTAGGTCAGTTCGATGCCCACGCTGTTCTCGATATCATCTGTTTCAAACCGGGCATCCCCTGTCCGGTCCGCCCCGACCGAACCTGAAAGGCTGAGTTCGGGATAAAACGCAGACCTTGCCTCTTCGGCATTGGACCGGGCAATTTTAAGGTCCAGTTCCTTCTGGTTAAGGTCGGGACGGTGTGCCAGGGCATGGGCTATTTCCGACTCAGGGTCCAGACCGCCCATGTCCCGGGTCTCTTCAAGCTCAGGAAAAACAGGCTCAGGCAGGTCGTCACCCCGGGCATCCATTCCCAGCAGGGCTGCCAGGGCTGTTCTGGCCACATCATAATCCGCGGTATATTTTTCTATCTCAATCTCTGCCTGGTTCATACTGGTGTTGAAGTTAAGCACGTCTGACAGAGACCCCACACCGGCCTCCTGCTTTATCCTTGCCGTTTCCAGCTGGCCGGCGTAAAAATCCCTGTTGGATTCGGAGATAAACCGGTTGGCCAGGGCAAGCTGTGCCGTATGGAAACTTGAGGCAACCGAGGCCAGCAGGGTCCGGATCAGGTCCTCGCGGCCGGCTGTTTCCTGTTCCTGGGCCAGCAGTGCCGCCTCCAGGGTATACTCACGGGAAAATCCGTCAAACAGGGTCCATGAGGCAGACAGGAACCCGTCATAGGTATCCGTGGTTCTGTCAAGGCCGGAACCGGCCTCATCTTCATTCCTTGAAATCTGTTTGCGGGTGGCCGAGGTACTCAGGTCCAGTGACGGGTAATAGGCTGCCCTTGCCTGGGCCACCTCTTCCCTGGCCTGGTTGATCCGCTGCACCACGGCCAGGACGGTGGGATTGCCGATGATGGCCCTGTCAAAGGCCTGCTCCAGGGTCATCTGGCCGGCCGAAGCCCGGGCCGCCAGCAGGATGATAAAAACAAAACTGCAGATAAAGTATTTCATTGGTTTTCCTTAAGAATATCCTTTCCCGTTTCCGTCAGATGGTCATATCGTTTGGATGCCGGTTCTATACCGGTCCTTGACACGGGCCACTGGCCTCTCATCACCCAGTGGGCCAGCCTTCGAAAATCGTTGAAAATGGCAAGAAGGGCCGGGATGAACACCAGGGTCAGCATGGTTGCAAACAGAACCCCCGAGGCCAGGGATATGGCCATGGGGATCAAAAACTGAGCCTGGAGATCTGTCTCCAGCAGCATGGGGGCAAGCCCGCCCACCGTACTCAGGGTGGTGAGGAAAATGGCCCGGAACCGTCTGGCCCCTCCCCTGAGGATGGCCTCAAAAAACGGAATATGCCTGGCCAGGTTCTCGTTTATCCGCTCAATAAGTACGATGGCGTCGTTGACCACCACTCCGGTGAGGGCCACCATGCCGAACAGGCTCATCATGGACAGGTTGAACCCCATTATATAATGCCCCAGCACCGCTCCGATAATACCGAAGGGAATAGTGATCATAATGAGAAAGGGCTGGAGGTAGGAGCGGAACATGGTGGCCACAATGGTAAATATACCCAGAAGGGCGATGGGAAACCCGATTTTCAGACTGGACATGGATTCCCTGGACCGTTTCTTATCCCCCTTGAGGACAACGGTGAGATCCGGGTACCTTTCCCTCAACTCCACCATAAATCCCTTAGACAGGTCGTCAAATATCTCATTGGCCGTGGTGACCTTGGTATTGACAAACCCCGTAATGGCTACGCTCCTCTTGCCGTTGGCCCTCCTAATAGTTGAAAATCCGGGTTCGTATTCAATATAAGCCACGGACAGCAGGGGCACCTCCACCCCATCGGGGGTTCTGATCCGCATGGATTCCAAATTTTCAAGGGAGCCCCTTTCCTGCCGGGTATACCGGATCTTTACCCGGACATCATGATCCCCCCGCTGGATACGCTGGGCCTCATTCCCGTAAAATCCGGAGTTCACCTGGGAGCCCAGGTCGGCCACGGTCAGGCCAAGGGCGCGGGCTTCGGGCTTGAGGGTGAACCGCAGTTCCTTCTTCCCCTGGTTCAGGTCGGACTTTATCTGATAGACCCCGTCGAATTCGTTCAGGGTATCCTTGAGGAGGCCGGTGGCCTCCACCAGGATATCCAGGTCTTTGTGGTGGAGTTCAAATCCCAGAGGGGCGCGGCGGTGGCCCGGCCCCAGTGCCTGGAAGGTCAGGGATTCGGCCCCCGGAATATGGCCGAGGCGGTCTTCCCACTCAAACAGGATATCCTTGGAGTGGATACCGCGTTTTTCCGACTCCAGGAGAATGGCCTGGACCATACCGGCATGGGGGCCGCTTGAGGTCATGCTGTCCGAAGAGGCCCCCACAAAGGTCAGCAGGTCACGGATCAGGGGCTCCCCGCTCCGGGTTTCAAATCCGTCGGCATAGCCCGTCAGTGCGGCTTCCATCTTTTCCATGGCAGCAACGGTCACCACCGAGGGGGTCCCCTCGGGAAAGGCCACGGAAGCGGTGATCACGTAACCGTCGGTCTGGGGAAAGACCGAGTATTTGACCATGCCCCCCCGGACCATGCCCAGCACGGCCAGGAGAACGGCGATTGCCGTGCAGAATACCAGGTAGCGGTAGTGAAGGGCCTTTTCCAGGAAAGGGGTGTATACCTTGTGGATAAAGGATTCCATGGCCTGTCCCGTGTATTGGTTCAGGCGGTCCGGATTCAGGCGGCCAAGCCACGAAGCGTCTTTCCGGATCTCCTGTTTTATTTCGGGCAGGTTGTTTAAATGGGCAGGCAGGAGCATAAAACAGTCAACAAGTGATATAAACAGGCAGGCAATCACCACCGGCGGGAGGATCGCAATAAACTTGCCCATGGTGCCGCCCACGTAGGCCAGGGGGATAAAGGCCACAATACTGGTAATCACGGCCGTGATCACGGGCATGGCCACCTCCCGCGTGCCCTCAACCGCAGCCTGCAGGGGAGGCTTGCCCATCTTCCGGTGGACATAGATGGATTCGCCCACCACAATGGCGTCATCCACCACGATGCCCAGCACCAGGATAAATCCGAACAGGGAAATCATGTTGATGGTGCCGCCTATGGCCCAGAGGATACCCATGCCGCCGGCCAGGGAAATGGGTATGCCCATGCCCACCCAGAAGGAGAGCCGGGTATTTAAAAAGGCCCAGAGCAGAACAAAGACAATGACCAGTCCCACGGTGCCGTTTTTGGTTAAAAGGTTGATCCTGGATTTAAGGGAAGTGGTCCGGTCGTAGAGCACCTTCAGTTCGATATCGCCGGGCAGTTCCTTATTCAGCTTGTCAATAAAGGCATGCACCGCCTCTGCAATAACCAGGGCGTTCTCCTCATCCGTCTTATACACGGTGATAAGCACGGAACGTTTACCGTTGATATAGGCCCGGGACGGATCTTCCTCAAACCCGTCCTTTATCACCGCGATCCGGTCCAGGGTCACCACCTGGCCGCCGGGGCCGGCATAGACAATGATCCTTGCCAGCTCATCACCGGTATATTTGCGTCCCATGGTCCGCAGCCGGATCTCCTCACCGCTGGTTTTCAGGGTGCCGCCGGACCGGTTCACACTGGAATCCCGCACCGCATCCGCCACCCGGTCAAAGGTCAGGTTGTACTGCCGCAGTTTTTCCTCGGAAACCTCAATGGAGATCTCATAGGCCCGGGTGCCCGACAGGGTGACCTGGGAAACATTGTCCAGATCCCGGATCCGGTCCCGGATCCGCTGCCCCCACTCCTTTAGGCGCCGTTCCGGCATGTTCGAGGCAAGGTACATGGTCAGCACCGTGCTCTTTCTCACCACATCCGAGATTACCGGTTTTTCCGCATCCCCGGGAAATGTGGAGATGGCGTTGACCTGGGTTTTAACCCGCTCCAGCACATCCTTTACATCATACCCTTTTTCAACATCCATCCTGGCCGAGGCCGATCCTTCGGAACTCTCGGTGGTATAGTCGGTAATTCCCTCAATGCGCTCAATGGCCTCTTCAATCTTCCTGGAGATCCCCTCTTCCACCTCTTCGGGGTCTGCACCGGGATAGGCAACGCTTATGGATATGGAATCCTTTTCCATGGAGGGAAAGGACTCCTTTATGATCATGACCGCAGACATGATCCCCACAAAAACCACGGTAATCAGAAGGATGTTGGCAAATACCGTATTCCTGGCAAAGGCAGCGATCAATGCTCTCATTGGTTATCAGGGCCTCCCGCGGGTTTATCCGCCTGTTTACCCGCCGGCCTGCCGGGTTTATCCACCGGCTTTCCCGCCGGCTCTTCCAGGATTCTGAGGGGAGTATTTTCCAGGGGATCCACAAGGCGGGTGGTAATCAGGGTATCCCCCGCCCGGATGTCACCGGTGACAAACACCAGGTCTCCGTCAGCATATACCCTGTTGACGGCACGGGTTTTCAGCCTGTTGTCTTCAGCCACATAAATCGTATTGTCCGTGGTCACCAGCCATCGTTCCAGCCGGAACAGGCCGTTAATGGGCTTACCCGGAATGGATATACGGCAGAACATCCCCTCCACAAGGGGGGGGCAGTCATCGCAGCTGTTCTCCCCGGGATCAAACCGGACGGCCAGGGTCATGGTCCTGGAACTCTGGTCAAACTCCACAAGCCTGGCCAGGGTACCGGTCCAGGTATGGGTATTGTTTTCGATCCACTGGATATCGCAGGCCACGGGCTCGGGTTTCGGAAACCAGCCCGGGGAAGACACCCTGTCCTTATTCTGGAATGACAGCCAGCTGGTGGCCTCCCTGGCGTCCAGGGAAACCAGGATCTCCATCAGGGAGTCATCTGCCAGGGTTACGATCTCCGATCCGGCCGTGGCATACTCTCCCTTTTCCATGGCAGTGGCTTTGATCCTGCAGGTAAACGGGGCAACCACGGTGCAGCGGGCCAGGTTGGCTTCGGCCTTGTCCACATCCGCCTTTGCCGATACAACCGCAGCCTCGGCCTCTTTTATTTTTACGGGATACAGGGACAGGGAGCGTTTCATCTGGTCATGGGTATCAATGGCCGAGTTCATGGATTGTTCAGCCTGGTCCACGGCAGACCGGTTGCCGATACTGTTTTCCTCCAGCAGCACCCTTACCCGGTCATATTCGGCCCGGGAAAGGTCCATTGTCCGGCGGATGGTGGACAGCCGGCTCCGGTCTGCTGCAAACTCTTTCCGGATGCGGTCCAGGGCAGCCTTTTCCTGGGCAAGTCCGGCACGGAGATTGTCCAGGCTTGCCTGATAGTCCGACGGATCGATTTTGAAAAGGATCTCCCCTCCGGCAATGGTTTTCCCCTGCCTGAACTCCGGGTGGGTGTATATGATCCGCCCGGACACTTCGGCAGAGAGCCTGACCGTGGTTACAGGCTCAGCCACGCCAAACCCCCTTAAACGGGTATAAACGGTTTCAGGCACCGCCTCTTTCACCGATACCCGCAGCACCATCTCCTTTACGCCGCCCCTGTGGGGTTTTTTCTTCTGGGAGGAAAAATAGACCAGGGCGGACACACCCAGTCCGATGACGATTACGCTGAGTATAAGACGGACCGCAAGTCCGGGGCCGGGTTGTTTTTTATTATCTGTTCCCATGTATCGGGCTCCTGAGGTTAAGAATAACTGCTGTCAGCATTTGCCGCAAATGCTCTAGGTCTTCAAGTTGGTTTTCATGACATAGCCGCCCTTTTCCGTCAAGGCTCAGATTGACAAATCTTCATTCTGACCCATGTTTAGCGTTTGAATAAAAATGCTCCCAAACGGAGATTTTCGGTTTACGCCGATACCAGCAGACTTCAACCGCCGGAGGTTCAAGGAAATCAGCATGGGCACCTGCAAAAGACACAACACGAGACAGACCCCGTACCGCTGCGCCAAGTACGGGGAATACCAGTGCAAAGAGTGCCTGAGATGTAAAGATCCCAAACTCTATTGCAAACACAGGCCCTCCTGTGCCATTTATATGATAACCGAACGGGGAATGGACCCCGATGCCTGAAAAAAATTCCGGCCGCCGCGGTTACGGGCCGTCACCGGATAAGGTAATACCAAAACAATTTAATACAAATTAAAAAACAGACCCATGAAAAAAGACAGCCACCAATTTGTCCAGGAGTACAAAGGCCTCGGCGCCTTTGGCATGAGCCGCGAAACAGACGAGGAAACCGTTCAGTTTTACCTCCAGAAGTTCAGCGAAGATACCTTTATGAAAACCCTTTTACCCCGGCTCAGCGATGCAGAGCTGGAAGAGATCTACCTCTGGGTCAATACCCATCTGAAAAAACATATCTCCGAAGATGAGTATCACGCACTCTTCTTAAAAGACCGCTAGCATTTTCTGTCAGTATAGGTAAGTTGTGGTTGCATATTTCCATACATCCCCATATCTCCTTGACAGGGTGAATATATTGACATATCTCCCCATTATTATCTGGAAACCCGAACCCAATTAAAGGAGAGATACGAAAATGAATGCAAAAAAAGTGATTTCCGGCCTCATGGCCGCCCTGTTTGTAATGGTCCTGTCAACGGCTGCCCTGGCAGGCCCGAAAAAAGAACTCATGATGGCCACCACCACAAGCACAGACAACACCGGCCTCCTGGATTACCTGATCCCCTATTTTGAAAAAGAGACCGGTATTACACTGAAGTGGACCTCCACCGGCACAGGAAAGGCCCTGAAACTCGGCCAGAACTGTGACGTCGATGTTCTCCTGGTCCATGCCCCCCCTGCTGAAAAAAAATATATCTCAAAGGGGTACGGAAAAGACAGGCGGGAAGTCATGTACAATGACTTTGTCATCATCGGCCCCAAGGCCGATCCTGCCGGAGTAAAAGGGAAAAGCATTTCCGGCGCCCTGGCGGCGGTTAAATCCAAGGGCGCACTTTTCATGAGCCGCGGCGATGATTCCGGCACCAATAAAAAAGAGAAACTGCTCTGGAAAAATGCAGGCATTGCCCTGCCCGACAAAGAGTCCTGGTATGTACAGACAGGTCAGGGCATGCTGGCCACCATCAACGTGGCACAGGAAAGAAAAGGCTACACAATGACGGACAGGGGCACCTATATCAAATACCAGGACCAGCAGGGCGGGAACGCCCCCCTTACCGTTCTGGTTGAAGGGGATGACATTCTCCTGAACCAGTACTCCGTACTGACCCTGGATCCCGGGAACTGCGCCGATGCCAAGTATGACCTGGCCATGGCCTTCTCAGACTGGATGGCCTCGGCATCTGCCCAGAAACGCATTGCAGAGTTCAGGCTCCTCGGCCAGAAACTGTTTATCCCCAATGCCAAGTAAAACCTTCTGAATAGTGGAGTATCTTTTTACAGGCTTTATCAAAGCCATGGAACTGCTGATCAGGGGGGATGCCTCCACCTGGTCGGCAGTTTCCGCCACTGTCCAGGCCTCCACCTGCTCCATGATCATCAGCCTGTCAGCCGGCCTGCCCTGCGGATTTTTCCTGGGCTATTTTGACTTCCGGTTCAAGCGCCAGATCCGCACGGTCCTGGACACCCTCCTTGCCCTGCCCACCGTCTGTGTCGGGCTTCTGGTCTACGCCTTTATCTCATCCAGGGGGCCCCTGGGGGATTTCGGCCTGCTGTTTTCCCTGTCCGGCATTGCCATCGGACAGACCATCCTTGCCTTTCCCATTGTCACAGCCATCACCGCCTCCATTTTTGAGAATATAGACCGGGACCTGAAACTGACACTGATATCCCTTGGTGCAGGCAAAAGGGATATCATTGTCACCTGCCTCTGGGAGGTCCGCTACGGCATCCTTGCCGCGGCAGTCACCGCCTACGGCAGGGTGCTCACGGAGGTGGGCATATCCATGATGGTGGGCGGCAACATAAAGTACCACACCCGGACCATTACCACGGCCATTGCCCTTGAGACCAACAAGGGCATGTTTGCAGACGGCATTGCCCTGGGCGTCGTCCTCATGGCCATTGCCTTCGGCGTCAACCTGAGCCTCTCATTTTTAAGGAAAAGGTAAGATGAGCCAGTCCCTTTACCAGCTCAGCCGGGTCCGCCACTATTACGGGGACAAAAAGGTTCTGGACATTGATTCCCTTTCCATCCCCCGGGGCAGCATCACCGGCCTCTCCGGCCCAAACGGCAGCGGGAAAAGCACCCTGCTCAAGCTTCTTGCCTTTGCCATGAAACCCGGTCAAGGGGAAATCCGGTTCAACGGCCGTGTGGAAGCTCCCCTTTCCCCCCGGGTCAGATCCAGGGTCACCCTGCTCACCCAGAAACCCTACCTGCTGAAACGCCCCGTGTTCGACAACGTGGTCTACGGCCTTAAAATCAGGAAAGACACCAAAGATCTTTCCCGCCGGGCAGCCCGGGCCCTGGATGCCGTGGGCCTGGACTATGACGGGTTTCACCGGAGGTCCTGGCACGAGCTCTCAGGCGGCGAAGCCCAGCGGGTGGCTATGGCTGCCCGCCTGATCCTGAAGCCGGACGCCCTGCTCCTGGATGAGCCCGTGGCCAGCGTGGACGCGGAAAGCGCAAAACTCATCCGCCGGGCCTCCCTGGCAGCCAGGGACGACTGGGGCTGCACCCTGATCATCGTAAGCCATGACCTGTCCTGGCTCCACGAATGCAGCGACACCCGGCTCTCCATGGCCGGGGGACGCATCTTTTCCACCGGCGAAGAGAGCATCCTTCCCCCGCCCTATGAGCTAACCCCGGACGGCAGTCCTGTAAAACCCCTGGGTAACCGGGCCTTCATCCGCCTCTCCCCCAAGACAGGCGCCACCGCCCTGATCCGGAAAGACAGGATCCGGATCTGCCTGCCCGGACACTGCCGGAACGGATACGACAACCGGATCACATCACGGATCACCCAGATGCTCCTGGAAAAAAAGAACGGCAACATCCTCACCACCATTGCCGTCAACAGTTTCTCCCTGACCCTCAGCCTCCCACCGGACCAGGTCTCAGCCCTCGGCCTCCACCCCGGAAAAGAGGTGACCCTCATGTTTCACTCCAATGACATCTCCTGGCGGTAATTACAATTTCCTGCCACCCCAGACATCACAGGCCGGCAGTACAATACTTATTTACTATACATCTTTACAGTTGCAATTAGGGTCCGGGTAAGGATATTCTTAGATAAAGGATTGCAACCCCCTTAGACAGGTTTGGCTTCCAAATTACAAAGGAAAAATTTCATTCATATGAAGAAATTGCTTTACCTATTGGTGACCGGAGTACTGATGGCTGCCTGCGTCTGCCTTGCCGGAACCCCACCCAGGGAGGTATTGGTATTCACCACGCCTACAAATGAAGGCGTTTTCACCCAGTACCAGCGTGAAGTCCTGAAAGAGATCCATATAAGGACCGGCATTGAATGTATGTTGAAAGAACTCCCGAAAAAACGCAGCCTTGTGGACGCAAACAAGGGGGAGTACGCCGGGGTTGCCGCCAGAATAAGAGGATTGGAAACAGATTATCCGAACTTGAAGATGGTCGGGGTCTCCCACTTTACCGTTCAGCATATTCTGTTTGCAAAAAAGAAAGATATCATCGAAACGGTTAATGATATCGGCACGCTTACAGAGCATGCCGCAAGGACAGGTTATATTGTGGGTTTTTTACGGGGAAGCAAAAAAGCGCAAACCCTCCTGTCAGAACTTCCGGCCAAGAAAAAGGTGGCGCTGGACTCTCCTGAAAAGGCCTTTAAAATATTAGAGATGGGCCGGATAGGCGCGTACCTTGCGGGCCCGGGGATCGTCAACAGAGCTATTTTAAAAAAACGGTTTAGCCGGAGCGGTATACAGGAGATATGCGTGTTGACCGAAACCCAACTCTTTCCTTATGTACATGCAAAGTACGCGTATCTCATTCCGGTACTTGAAAACGCCCTTCAATCAATGGTGGATGACGGAACGCTGGACAGCATCCGCAACACGCTGGAATAACCATCCGGTACAACCTCAAGCTGTCTTCTCAAACTAAAAAATCAGAAGCCACGCGAATATCCTGCGGTTTAGACGATTCTCCAGGGTAAACAGATCATAAATAATTCATAGAGTGTTGCAATTTGGAACAGAGTATGAATATTACTCAGTTTATTTCCCTTAGGGAGCGTGCAAAAATAAGATCACCCGGTCTGTTTACAAAACCCCTTAAAACACTGGGTATTTTGAAAACAGAATGTGAACTGATTCGTGCTCGATCCCTTGTTTCAAGCAATCAATACTTACGCTGTGCCTGATGAAAAGATGAATCGGGGTATTAACCATGAATGAATTTTATACATATACAATGATCCTGTCCATTGTCTCATTTGGAATGGCCTCGACGATGTCCCCCGGGCCCAACAATATCATGCTGTTGTCTTCCGGGCTTACCTTCGGGTACAGACGGACCATTCCCCATGCTTTGGGGATTAACTTCGGGTTTCCTGTAATGGTTATCTGTGTGGGACTGGGTGTGGGGCAGTTATTTGAAGTCTTCCCGGTTGTTTATTCCGTGCTGAAGGTGGCCGGAGTCGGTTATCTGCTCTGGATGGCATGGCATATTGCCAACACAAAGGGCTCCCTGGATACGAAAAGCACAAAGGACAGGCCGTTTACCTTCTGGCAGGCAGCATTGTTCCAGTGGATCAACCCCAAGGCATGGATGATGGCGGTCACGTCCACAGCAGCCTTTATTACGGATCAGCAGGTTGCATTTATCCAGGTGGTGATCATCTCATCCATCTTCTTTCTGTGTGCCATTGTCTCCACCAACTCCTGGTCACTGGGCGGGGTAATGTTAAGACGGTTTATCCGGAACGAGCGCCTGGTACGTTTTTTTAACATAACAATGGCTGTCCTGATCGTAGGCTCCCTGGTGCCCTTTATCTTTCAACAGTGACGGCTGTTCATTCCGCTCCGGTTCAGCAGCTTTCAGTTGCAGTGGCTGTACCGGACATGATACTTTTTGAATGAAGAAATGCACGAATCATATTTTTCCGGAACAGACTTTCGTCATTCTCTGTAAATCCCATTGGCGAAAGAGGTATCACGATAATTTCTGAGAAAAAGGAGATTTCTATGAAAAAATTCATGGTGTTCATCTTCATTGCAATGTGTCTTTTACTCTGCTCTTTCCCCTCTTTTGCAATGCAGGCCCAGGGTATCCGGCAGCCCATAGTCCTGGTCCACGGGTTTCTGGGATTTGGCGAGGATGAGATGCTCGGCTATAACTACTGGGGCGGGTTCGACAGCCTCAAGGCCCGCCTAATGGATCAGGGGTATACGGTGCATGTAGCAGCCGTGGGCCCTGTGAGTTCCAGCTGGGACAGGGCATGCGAACTGTACGCCCAGATAAAGGGGGGACAGGTGGATTACGGCCGGGGCCACTCAGCTCATTTCAACCATAACCGGACCGATCCCCTGAAAACCTATCCCGGATTTTACCCCCAATGGGACCGGGATCACCCCATTCATCTCATCGGCCACAGCCAGGGCGGGCAGACCATCAGGCTCCTGGCCCGGCTCCTTGAGCAGGGGCATCCCGGTACCGGAGAGGTGGGGTATTCTGCGGACAATGAAGTCTCGCCCCTGTTCCAGGGGGGAAACCGGGGATGGATCACCTCCGTTACCACCCTGTCCACGCCCCACGACGGCACCACCCTGGCCAAAGGCATAGAGTACCTCCCCTTTGCCCAGGATTTCATTCTGGGCATTGCCTCTGCCATCGGTGTATTTTCCGATGATGTGATCTATGATTTCAAACTGGGCCAGTGGGGGCTTGTGAAAAATCCCGGGGAGTCATTACGGGATTATTTTCAAAGAGTCGCAGACAGCGAAGCCTTCAACGGAACCAGCGACACCTCTGCCTGGGACATGGATCCCACGGCAGGTGTAAGGGAGTTCAACGGATGGGTAGAGGCGCAACCCGGGATTTACTATTTTTCCCTGTCCACCGAGCAGACCTTTAAGGGGTTCTTTACCGGGTACCACCTCCCGGAACTGGGTATGAATCCGGCTCTTCACCCGGCCACCTATTTCATGGGATCCTATAAAAAAGGGGATATTGACCGGTCCTGGTTTGAAAACGACGGGGTGGTCAACACCGTGTCCATGGACGGCCCCAAACGGAACAGCAGCGATGTGATTGAAAATTATGACGGAACACCGCAGAAAGGTATCTGGAATCACCTGGGATGCCAGAGCCTGGACCACATGGATATTATCGGTGTCCTGCCCTATCCCGGAGAGACACCGGAGGGATATGACAAGCTGTACGAATGGTACCGGGATCTTGCCAGCATGCTGATCACCCTTGAATAAAACATCCGGGGATCCGGCGGGAGTTTGCCACCCGTTTAAATTTTATCACCAGGCAATCAGGGTTTCAGCACCAGAAAGTAGAGCTGGCCATAGGCCGTCATATGACCGGCGGTAAACGCTGCCCAGTCACCGTTTCCGCAGAAAAGATCCACCCGGCCCGGCCCTTTGATGGCACCGCCGGTATCCTGGTTCATCACAAACAGGGAGGCCCTGTCCCAGCTCTCCTTGGGCTGTTCCCTGCCCGGCTCGGGAAGGGCGGTTTCGACAAAGGCCAGCCCCCCCCTGGGAAACAACTTTGTATCCGTTGCAATGGAACGCAGGGGCGTCACCGCCACCCCGATATTACCGAAGGGTCCGCCGGTTCCGGACTTGAAAAAGACAAAGCTCTCGTTGGTATGCAGGACCTCATCCATGCGGTGGGGATTATCCTCCAGCCATTCCCTGATGGCCTGCATGGACATATCCTCCCGTGCCACCTCGTTCTGTTCGATGAGATATTTGCCTATGGAACTGTATGCATTACCGTTTGTCCCGCCGTAATGGACCCGCAGGACGGAACCGTCATCCAGCGCCACCCGGCCCGATCCCTGGATCTCCAGGAAAAACCGGTCCACCCGGCTGGCCAGCCAGACCACGGGGTCTGCCCGGTCTGGAAAATCAGGGGCTTCATTGATCTCCTCCCGGGTATAGTAGGGCAGCACCTGCCGGGTTCCGTTGTCCACCCGGGCCATCAGCCGTTTGTGCCCCTTATACTTATCCGAGAATTTACTCAGGTCAATCTGAAGCAGGTCCCCGGGTTTTGAATAGACCGGATAGGGAAAATCAGGGCCTTTGTCCATGCTGCCCCTGTAGGTGGGTTCGAAATATCCGGTAAATAAAACCTCCCCCCCTTTTCTCCCCACACTCCGGTACACAATATACCTGTCCCGTATAAACCGGTTCAGCCGGGACGGACTCGGGTTTTCGGATAAAAAGGATTGAAAGGTTTCAAGGGAGCGTATCATATGGGCGGCATCGTACCTGTCCCTGCCGTAACCATAGGTCCGGGCGGCGGGCACCCGGTTGAAATAGACCAGGCTCTGCCGGATGGAGGCATCAAGATCCTTAAACTCCAGGCTGTCGAAGAACCGGGGATATTCCCTGACGGAAAGACGTTTCATTGGCATCTGGGCAGGATCGGTTTTCACCTTTTTACCGCTGCCGCATCCGGCAAGGCCCAGGAGACAGAAAACAACCCATATCATCAGCCAGGAACGGGGTTTATTCATCAGACGATATCCTTTTTTTGATCCGTTTGCAGTTGGCGGGTCATCATCTTTTCATCGGGGATGGGGTTCAGGTCAGGCAGGGAAGCCGATGCCACGGACAGGTCGTCCAGTTTCCGGGCCGATGCCATGACCCGGGTTTCCATGGCCCCCATGGTCCGGTTAAAGGTGGCCGCACTCTTCTCTATATCCCTGCCCAGGCGGTTCATATGGCCGGCCATGG
>JAKSAX010000248.1 GCA_022361395.1 Desulfobacterales bacterium
AATTCGTTTTCATCAATAATCCCGAGACGGCGGGCCAGTTCGTTACGCAGCTGGCCAAGGGCCTCATTGGTGATCTTGGGCTGGTCTGCCACAAAGAAGACAATATCTCCGGGTTCAAGGTCAAGGCGTTCTCTTAGGGCCTCTTTTTCTTCATCTGAGAAAAACTTGGCAATGGGGGACTGCCACTGGTCTTCCTTGATTTTTATCCAGGCAAGTCCTTTGGCCCTGTACACGGCTGCAAAGTCAGTGAGTTCATCAATCTGTTTCCTGGTGAAGTCGGCGCACCCTTTTGCATTTATGGCCTTGACCAGTCCGCCCTTTTTAACCACTGAGGCGAATACTTTAAAATTGGCGTTTTCAACAATGTCGGATACGTTTTTAAGCTCCATCCCGAATCTCAGGTCGGGCCGGTCCAGGCCGAACCGGTCCATGGATTCTTCGTAGGTCAGGGCGGGGAACGGCTCTGTCAAGTCCATATCCAGGACATTTTTAAAGATAGCCTTGATCAGGCCTTCCGCAATTTCCATGATTTGGGTTTCATCTACAAAGGAGAGCTCCATATCGATCTGGGTGAATTCCGGCTGGCGGTCAGCCCGAAGATCCTCGTCCCTGAAGCATTTGACAACCTGGTAGTACCGGTCAAAGCCTGAAATCATGAGCAGCTGTTTAAAAAGCTGGGGAGACTGGGGCAGGGCGTAAAATTCACCCTGGTTTACCCTGGAGGGAACCAGGTAATCCCTGGCGCCTTCAGGGGTGCTCTTGGTGAGGAAGGGGGTTTCGATATCAATGAACCCATTGCTGTCCAGGTAGTTGCGCACGGCCATGGAGGCTTTGTGCCGGGCCAGGATATTATTTTTCAGCTGGTTGCGTCTCAGGTCCAGGTACCGGTACTGGAGGCGGACGCTTTCGGAGGCTTCCACCCTGTCTTCGATCTGGAAGGCCGGGGTTTTTGCTTTGGAGAAAATCCTGAGTTCCTCAACCAGGATCTCTATGGCGCCGGTGGCCCTGTTGGGGTTGACCATGTCATCTGGGCGGGCAGCCACTTTTCCCCGGATCCCAAGGACATATTCGCTCCTGATATCCTGGGCCTTTGCATGTACCGCTTCAGATACCACCGGGTTAAACACAATCTGGGTGATGCCTTCCCGGTCCCGAAGGTCCACAAAAATAACACCGCCGTGGTCCCGGCGGTTCTGAACCCATCCCATGAGCACAACTTCCTGGTCAATATGGGTATCCCTCAGTTCGGTACAGGTGTGTGTGCGCTTCATATCTCCAAGTAAATCAGTCACGTTTTTTTCCTCGATCCGTTTTTAATCGTTTATTTTTTTAACAGGGTCGTAAGTTCCGGCACCAGGGTGTCAATGGAGATATCCTTCTGGTCTTTGGTCTCCATGTTCCGTAAAATTACTTTACTCTCTGCAAGTTCGTTTTCTCCGGCAATCAGCACATACCTTGCGCCAAGCTTATTGGCCCGTTTCATCAGGGCTTTCATGCTCTTGCCCCTGAAATCAGTCTCCGTGCGGATACCCTTCCGGTTCAGGTCGCAGGACCAGTGGTAGCTTAACTCCTGGGCAGCTTCTCCCAGGGGGAGGATAAAGAGGTCGGGTATATCCGGGTCGACCTGAACATCCAGCTGCTCCATGACTTCCACCAGCCGGTCGAATCCAATGGCAAAACCGATGGCAGGGGTGGCAGGACCCCCCAGTTCTTCCACCAGGCGGTCATACCGGCCGCCGCCGGCAACTGCGGACTGGGCGCCGAGGCTGGTGGTCTGAATTTCCCAGGCGGTCCGGGTATAATAGTCCAGCCCCCTGACAAGGGAGTGGTCCACCTTAAAGTCAACCCCCTGTTTTTCCAGGGAGGTGCGGACAATCTTAAAATGGTCGTCACAGGCAGGGCAGAGATGGTCAACCGTGGACGGGGCCCCTTCCAGGGCCTCTCTGCAGGCTTCCACCTTACAGTCCAGGATTCGCAGGGGATTCTTTTTCATCCGGCGCTTGCAGTTTTCACAGAGCACATCCCTGCGTTCCCCTAAGAAATCCAGCAGTGCCTGCTGAAAACCGGGGCGGCAGTCCGGGCAGCCCAGGCTGTTTATATGGGCGGACAGGCCCTGGAGGCCGAGCCGCTTGAACAGTTCGTTAAGCAGAAAGATCAACTCGCTGTCAATATAGGCGGACCCGATGCCGAATACCTCTGCATCAATCTGGTAAAACTGCCGGTATCTTCCCTTCTGGGGTCTTTCCCGTCTGAACATGGGGCCGGTCAGGTAAAATTTTCTCACCGGGTCCGTGGCATAGAGTTTATGCTGGATATAGG